>CAYMJU010000166.1:0-45219 GCA_964390555.1 uncultured Acidimicrobiales bacterium
CCGTACCTGACCGAATCGAGTCAATCCCGACCAACCTGGCGCGATTCAGGTCACATAGGGTTCGAATTCGCGTCAGGTTCGAGGGGAAGGGGTGGTCGTGAGCGACACTGATCTGGTCGACAACGTGGTGATCGTGACCGGGGGGTCGCGCGGGATCGGGCGGGGCCTCGCGTTGTACCTCGCCGAGCGGGGTGCGAAGGTCGTGGTCACCGGGCGCAAGGTCAGCCGGCTCGAAGCGGTGTCGGCCGAGCTCGACGCCCTCGGCGCCGAGCACCTGTCGCTCGACGTGAACGTCGCCGACCGCGACGGAGCATTCGACCTGGTGAGCACGACCATCGAGCGGTTCGGCCGTCTCGACGGCTTCGTGGCCAACGCCCAGACCTTCCGGCCGGTCACCGCCCTCGTCGACGTCACCGAGGGCGACATGGACACCGTTCTCGACACCGGTCCCAAGGGAACGCTGTGGGGAATGCAGGCCGCCCATCCCCACATGAAGACCGCGGGTAGAGGGCGAATCGTCACCCTCGGGTCCCACGCCGGCATCAACGGCGCCGCCGGCTACGGCCCGTACGCGTCGTCGAAGGAAGCGATCCGCGCCCTCACCCGGGTCGCGGCGCGCGAGTGGGGGCCCGACGGCATCACGGTCAATTGCGTCTGCCCGGTGTCGATAGCGCACCGGGCCCCGGTGACCGACGACGGCTCGCGGTCCGAGGTGTTCCGGGCCACGTTCGCCGACATGCCCCTCGGTCGCGACGGCGACGCCATTCACGACATCGCGCCGGTGATCGGGTTCCTGCTGTCCGACGCGTCGCAGTTCGTCACCGGCCAGACGTTCATGGTCGACGGCGGTGCCCTCATGCGCCCATGAACCCCGCGGCGAGGTGCGAGACTGGGCTATGGCCATCGATCGGCTCACCGGGGACACGGTCGCGTTGGTTCAACAGGCGATCCGCAACGCGTGCGTCAACGACGGCACCGCCGAATCCGGGCACGAGGTCGACTCGGCCGACTTGATCGAGGGGTACCTCGCCGGCTCCGGGCTCGACGTGCAGCGGGTCGAACCCACACCGGGGCGCCGCACGATCGTCACGCGCATCGAAGGAACCGATCCCGGTGCACCGACCCTGTGCCTGCTCGGCCACACCGATGTGGTGCCCGTGAACCCGGCGGGGTGGACGCACGAGCCGTTCGGTGGCGAGATCATCGAGGACGAGCTGTGGGGCCGGGGCGCGCTCGACATGCTCAACCTCACGTGCTCCATGGCGGTGGCGGTGCGGCACCTCGCCATTTCGGGGGCTCGGCCCAAGGGCACGATCATCTACTGCGCCGTCGCCGACGAGGAGGCCGGGGGTCACCACGGCGCCCGGCACCTCGTCGCCCACGAGCGAGACCTGGTCGGCTGCGACTACCTCATCACCGAGTCCGGTGGGCTCACCCTGTCCGAGCACGACGGCCACAAGATCACGATCACCGTCGGCGAGAAGGGCACGTCGTGGCGCCGGATCACCGTGCGCGGTACCCCCGGCCACGGCTCGATGCCGTTCGGGGCCGACAACGCGCTCGTGACCGCCGCCGAAGTGGTTCGCCGCCTCGCCGGCTACCGCTCGCCGACGGTGGTCGGCGACGTGTGGAAGCAGTACGCCGCGGCGCTCGATCTGTCGCCGGCCGTGATCGCGCAACTCCAGGACCCGACCTTGCTCGACGAGGCCCTGAACGCGATCCCCGACCTCGGGACGGCGAAGTTCGCCCACGCCTGCACCCACACCACGTTCTCGCCCAACGTGGTGCGCGGCGGCTCCAAGACCAACGTGATCCCCGACGAGGTCGCGATAGAGGTCGACATCCGCACCCTGCCCGGCCAGGACCGTGCGGCCGTCGATGCCATGCTGGCCGAGGCGCTCGGGCCCGAGTTGCTGGCGCGGGTTGACCTGGAGATGATCAACGAGGCCGCCCCGACCATCTCGCCGCTCGACACTCCGCTCTACGACGCGCTCGCGACCGTCGCCCGTCGCTTTCACCCCGAGGCGACGCTCGTTCCCCGGGTCACAGCCGGCGGCACGGACGCCACCTTTTTCCGCCAGATCGGCACCACCGCCTACGGGTTCGGGTTGTTCAGCCGCCACCTGAGCCCCGGCGAGTTCGCCTCGCGCTTCCACGGGAACAACGAGCGAATCGACATCGAATCGCTGTCACTCACCACCCAGGCCTGGCTCGCCCTCGCGGACCTGTGGTGACGTGACACCGGCTTCTAGGCTGCACCCATGACCAGTCCCGTCCGCCAGGTGGTGCAACTCGGAAGCCCGCCGTGGCCGACACTGGATCCGTTCCTCTTCTGCGTACACCACATCGACCATTACCCGGCCGCGAATGAGCGATTCGGGCCGGCGGCCGATCTCGGTAGCCGTCCGCTCGGCAACGACTTCACCGATCGTGACGGGTGGAGCATGTACCACGGTCGGGTCGTGCCCGGCTTCCCGCCGCACCCGCACCGCGGCTTCGAGACGGTGACCATCGCCCGCCGGGGGCTGATCGATCACAGCGACTCGCTCGGGGCGACCGCCCGGTTCGGCCAGGGCGACGTGCAGTGGATGACCGCCGGCGCCGGCATCGTGCACTCCGAGATGTTCCCGCTGCTCGATCGCAACGGCCCGAACCCGGCCGAGCTGTTCCAGATCTGGCTGAACCTCCCGAGCGCCGGCAAGATGGTCGACCCGTACTTCACGATGCTGTGGAGCGAGTCGATCCCGCACCTGACCGGTCCCGGGTACGAGGTGACCGTCGTCGCCGGTGAGCTGGCCGGGCTCACGCCTCCACCGCCGCCGCCGGACTCGTGGGCGTCGCGGCCCGACGCCGACGTGGCGATCTGGACGATCACCCTCGAACCGGGAGCGCGGTTCAAGATTCCAGCGGCCCGCGGCGGCGACACGACCGTGAGGACCCTCTACGCGTTCGCCGGCGACATCGAGGTCGGCGGTGAAACGGTGCCGTTGGGCCACGCGGCCGTGCTCGAAGCGGGTGCGGCCACCGAGCTCGTCGCGGGCGCGGCGCCCGTCGAGTGCCTGCTCCTCCAGGGCCGGCCCATCGGCGAACCGGTGGCTCAGCACGGTCCGTTCGTGATGAACGACCGGGCCGGCATCGAGCAGGCGTTCCGCGACTACCAGCGCACCCAGTTCGGCGGCTGGCCGTGGCCGGTCGACGGCCCGATCCACCCGCCCGACCAAGGCCGCTTCGCGGTCCACGCCGACGGGCACCGCGAGACCGCTCCCGCAGCGTGAGCCTCCCCACCGACCGGGTGGTCGTCTGGTCGGCCAATCTGCGCGACCTCGGCGGCGTGTCCACCGAGGACGGCCGTACCGTTCGGCGGGGATTCCTCTTCCGCAGCGGGTACCTGTCCGAGCTGTCCGACGACGAGACGGCGACGGTCCTGGGCCTGGGCTTGAAGACCGTCGTCGACCTCCGCCGGCCGGCCGAGGTCGAGATGCGACCGTCGCCCGCCCACCTGGCCGAGTCGTTCGTGTACGAGTCGACGTCGGCCGACGACAACGACTTCGCTGTGATCGCCGCCAACCTCGCCGATCCGACGATGGCCGGTCGGGCCGCGGCGATGGCGACCGGCCACTACCGCGGCATCGTGACCGATCGACTCGGCCCGTACCGGCCGGTGTTCGCCCGGCTCACCGACCCCGACTCGTGGCCGGCGCTGTTCCACTGCACGGCAGGCAAGGACCGAACCGGCTTCGTCGGCGCCGTGTTGCTCCGCCTGCTGGGCGTCGCCGAGGCGACCGTGGTGGACGACTACGCGTTGACCAACGAGGTGCGGCGCCAGTGGCTCGAACCGAGACTCGCCGATCACCGTGTCGCGCTCGCCACGGCTCGCGGCAAGTCCGTCGACGAGTTGACCGACGCCGACATGGGGGCGTCGAACGCGATCCTCTACGCCTGGCCCGACTACATTCGGGCATCCCTCGAGGCCGTGACCGACCGGTTCGGTTCGTGGGATCGATTCCGTAGCGAGGGGTTGGGGATCGACGACGACCGGTTCGCCCGGTTTCGCGACGCCCTCCTCGCATGACACTGCGCTAGGGGCACCGCGTGATCGACGAGTGGTTCATGGACGACCGGCCCTCGGAGGCGTTCCCGATCTACACCCGCGGCAACGCCGGCGAGGTGTTCCCCGATCCGATCTCGCCGATCGCCGCCGACTTCACCTGGCTCGGTCCGGGCGACGAGGCGATGCGCGACTGGCTCGACGGCTACACCATCGATCTCGAAGAGCTGGACCCCTGGCAGAAGGTGCTGTTCGAGGCCTACGGCGGCCACGTTTACATGAACCTGAGCATCGCCAGACTGATGGGCGCGCGCACGCCGGGGATGACGGCCGAGGCCATGGACCAGGCGTACTTCGGGAGCGACTCCAACCTTCCGCCGCATGTCGCCACCCCACGTGACTCCGACCCGGCGGTGCTGGCCCGGTGCGGCGAGAAGATGGGTTGGTTCATGACCCAGACCGAGATCCCGGTGGTCGACGAGCAGCGGGCCGAGGTCGATGCGCTGGTCGCCGCCCGCCCCGACCTGGGGGCCATGTCCGAGCCTGACCTGGTAGCCCGGATGCGTGAGATGAAGCCGTGGTTCCGGCGGTTCTTCTACGTGCACAGCATGGTGAGCAGCGGTGCGGGCATGACTTTCGGGGCTCTTACTCAGCTTGCAATGGGGTTCGGGAGCACCGGGCTCGACGTGCAGGCGACGGGTGGTCTGGGCGGCGTCGACTCGGCCGCGCCGAGTTGGGCGCTCTGGGATCTGAGCCGGCTGGTCGCAGCTTCGCCTGCGCTGACGGCGACGTTCGACGCCGGCGTGGGTGAACTCGAGGAGCGGCTCGAGGGCCTCGGTGCCGACGCCGCCGGGTTCCTCACGGGTTTCCGCGACTTCCAGGCCCGGTTCGGGAGCCGCGGCCCCAACGAGTGGGAGCCGCGGAGCGAGACCTGGGGCACCGAGGCGTCACTCGCACTGGCCTTGATCGATCGAATGCGTAACTCGCCCGACGTCGCCAACCCGCAGGGCCGTCACGAAGCGGCCGCCGCGCTCGCCGGACCCGCGACCGAGCGCTTCCGGGCGCTCGTTTCCGTCGATGCCGAGGCGGCGGCGACGTTCGGCATGGCGTTCCCGGCTGCCAAGGCGTTCCTGCCCGCCCGGGAACGCTCCAAGGCCAACATCGTCAAGGTCATCCACGAGGTGCGGCTCGCCGCCCGCGAGCTGGGTCGCCGCCTCGCTGCCGACGGGCGACTCGTGCAGTGGCGCCACATCTTCATGGTGCGCGACGTCGAGCTCGATGCCGTGTTGAGCGGATCGCTCGCCGCGGAAGCGGCTCGGCGCGACGCTCACCTCGAGCAGCTGGCCACTCTCGAAGCGCCGTTCGTGTTCATCGGCCAACCGCCCCCCGTGAGCGAATGGCCCCGCAAGGACGCCGCGGTCGCGGTCCCGCTCCCCGCCGGCACCACGATCACCGGCATCCCCGGATCGTCCGGGGTCGCGACCGGCCGGGCCCGGATCGTGCTCGACCCCGCCGATCCCGAAGGGCTGGAGCCCGGCGAGATCCTCGTTTGCCCGATCACCGACCCGTCGTGGACCCCATTGTTCGTGCCCGCGGCGGGGGTGGTGTGCGACACCGGCGGCACGGTGAGTCACGCGGTGATCGTCAGCCGCGAGCTCGGCATCCCGTGCGTCGCGTCGGCCGTCGGCGCCACTACCGGCATCCCCAACGGCGCCACCATCACCGTCGACGGCCGAGCCGGCACCGTCACGATCGTCAGCGTGTGACCGTGGGCTCGCTCAAGCCGGTTCCTGGCCCGAATTTGGGGGTATAGCACCCGCGATCGCGCCAGGAACGGGAGGCGGCACGATCTTCCCGGCCCACTGGGCGTCTAGGTGGCCCTGCCCGACGAGCCAGCGGGTGGTGTCGACGATCGTGTCGGCGAGGGGCCGCCACGACACGCCGGTGTCGCGGATCGTGGGCGCGTCGTCGCCGGGAACGCAGCCGAGCATGATGTCGACGGCTTCCTTGTCGAGCGTCTGCTCGAGCACGTCGGGCGACGTGTGGGCGATCTGGCGTTCGACACCGGTGAGCTCGTGCACGAGATGGGCGAAGCCGTCCCAGGTGATGAAGTGGCCGCCCTGCACGTAGCGGCGAGCGCCGAGACCCGGCTTGAGCATCGCCGCGGTTCCGGCCGCGACATCGCGCACATCGATGAGGAGGTACCCACCCGAGTCGGTGGTCATCACGTAGGGGGCACCGAGGATGGTGGCGAGCATCATGCTCATGACGTTGTAGCCGACCTCGGTGGGTCCGGTGACTCCAGCAGGGTAGGTGATCACGACGGGGTGGCCGGCGTCCTGGAGCGCGCGGGCGTGCAGATCGGCATCGACCTTGGAGTCGGTGTACGGCGCGCCCGAGTACTGCGTCGGGTCATAGGCGCTGAGCTTGTCGCCTGTCGGCGGGAAGATCACCGACATGCTCGACAGGTGGATGATCGGATCGCACCCGGCGGCCACCGCGGCGTCGAGCACGATGCGGGCTCCCGGTGCGTTGATGTCGAGCGCCTTGGGCATCTCGGCCGGATCGAGGGTGGTGAACGCCGCACCGTGGATGCACGCGTCGGCCCCGGCCAGAGCGGCGCGAACCGATTCGGCGTCGAGGATGTCGCCGGCCACGGCGGTCACCGTCGACCGGTCGATGCCGTGGATCGAGCAGACGGTGGCGAGCTTGCCCTCGCTACGGACGAGCGCGGTGACCTGGTGCCCGGCATCGGCGACGGCTTTCAGGAGGTGGCCCCCGATGAACCCGGTAGCCCCCGTGATCATGACCTTCATCGCTGTACCCCCGGTTGCGTTCGATTCGACCATCCCGAATGTAGTAGTCAAGACGGCCATGACACCCGAAGACGTCTCCCGCCTGCTCGACCCTCAGATCGCCGCTCAGCTCCAGGACTTCCAGCTCGACTTCACGGCCATGGACCAAGCGATGCTCGGCATGATCCGTGAACAGATGGGTCTGATGCCGGCCTTCGAGATGTCGAGCGCTGTCACGCTCACGGTCCGGTCGGTTCCCGGTGCCGCTGGAGACCCCGACATCGAGCTGCGCATCTATCAGCCCGTCGACGCTGGTGAAGCGCGGCCGTGTGTGTACTGGGTCCATGGTGGTGGGTACATCATCGGCGACGCGGCGATGCAAGACGTCCAGTTCGACGGTTGGTGTGACCGTTTCGGCATCGTGGGTGTGTCCGTCGAGTACCGGCTGGCCCCCGAGACGCCATACCCCGGTCCGATCGAGGACTGCTACGCCGGGTTGCGGTGGGTCCACGACAACGCCTCCGAGCTCGGCGTCGATCCGTCGAAGATCGGGATCGGTGGCACGAGCGCTGGCGGCGGGCTTTGTGCCGCGCTCGGCCTGATGGCCCGAGATCGGGCCGAGATCCCGGTGCAATTCCAGATGCTCTACTACCCGATGATCGACGACCGCATGGCCAACGCCTCGCACGGGTGGCCCGTGCCGGTGTGGACGCCCGCCGCCAACGACTTCGGGTGGCGGGCCTACCTCGGCGGCCTCTTCGGCTCCGACGACGTGCCCTACTGGGCCGCTGCCGCCCGGGCCGAGGACCTGTCGGGCCTTCCGCCCACGCTCATCGCGGTCGGCGGCCTCGACGGCTTCGTCGACGAGAACATCGACTACGCCGCCCGGCTCAACCGGGCCCATGTGCCGACCGAGCTGCACGTGTACCCCGGTGCGCCGCACGGGTTCGACGGCATCACGCCCAACGCAGAGGTCGCCGGCCGCTTCCGCCGCGACACCGAGCAGTGGCTCGCCGCCCGCCTCGGCGAGCTCTGAGCCCCCGCCCCTCGCGTTCTGGCCCCGAGAGCCTACGCAGGGCGGAGCTTCCCAGGGCCAGAACGGAACTGCTCGACGTCGGCGTGCTTGACGTACCACTCCCACCGGGTGGCGTCGGGGCCCTGGACCCACGTCTCGGTCTTCTGGGCGAAGCAACACAACGTGTCGTCGACCGCGGTCGGGTCGAGTCCGGCCTGACCGAGCCGGGCCTCGGCGGCCACGACCTCGTCGGCGGTCTCGGTCTCGACGCCCAGGTGGTTGATGGTGCCGGTCTCGCCCGCCCCTTCGAACAACACGAGCTTGAGAGGTGGGTCGGCGATGGCGAAGTTGGCGTAGCCCGGCTTCACCTTGGCCGGCGGCGTGTCGAACATCTTGGTGTAGAAGTCGATGGCCTGGTCTAGATCGTTGACGTTCAGTGCGAGTTGCAGCCGCATGGCCGACCCTCCTGGTTATATTGATGGTGGTCGATATGTTAGCAACGTATCGACAGATGTCAATGTGACGTGTGTCAGGGTTGCGCCTGAATCACCGTGTCACAGGTATCACGCCCGCCAACTCGAGGATGCGGCTCGGCGGCAGATACGACTCGGTGATGCACACGCCCAGGTGGGCCAACGCATCCTCGATGGCGTTGGTGAGGGCGGGGGGAGCGGCGATCATGCCGCCTTCGCCGACACCGCGGTAGTTGGCCTCGATCTCCGACGCGGTCTCGATGTGATGGATCTCGATGTCGGGGATCTCCATCACCGTCGGGATCAGGTAGTCCATGTAGGTGCCGGTCTGGAACTGACCCTCTTCGGTGTACCCGATCTTCTCGTACAGCACCGCCCCGATGCCCTGGGCCACACCACCCCGGATCTGACCGTCGACCACGGCTGGGTTGATGAGCTTGCCGCAGTCCTCGACCACGAGGTAGCGGGGGATGTGCACCTGACCGGTCTCGAGGTCGATGTCGACCCAGCACACGTGGGTGGCTTGGGCCCACCCGCCCTCGCCACCCGTGTACTCCTGCGACACCCGGATGGCCTCGCCACCGGCGGGCGCGCCCGGAGACGTGCGGGCGCGGGTGGCCACGGCGGCGAAGTCCACCGACCGTGCTGGCGTGCCGACCACGTGGATCCGGCCGTCCTCGATGACCAGGTCGTCGACGTTCGCTTCGAGCAGGTCGGCGGCGATGTCGAGCACCCGGGAGCGCAGCTCGCGGGCCGCGAAAGTCACCACACCGCCGACCATGGCGCCCGCTCGGCTGCCCCCGGTGCCCATCAGGCCGAACGGCGTGATCCGGGTGTCTCCGTAGCGGAACCGCACCGCCTCGATCGGTAAGCCGAGCTCGTCGGCGGCGACCTGGGCGAAGGTCGTCTCGTGACTCTGCCCGTGGGGAACCTGCTGGCTCAGTATCGAGACCATGCCGTCGGCTTCGAGGACGACGTGGATGGGCTCCCCCGCCGCGGCAGCCCCCATCCCGGGAATGACGGCGTCGAAGAAGCCCGGCGGCCCGGGCGCGGCCTCGATGAAGGTGGCGAAGCCGAGGCCGCGGATGCGACCCTGGGCGCGGGCGGAAGCCTGCTCGGCCGCCCAGCCGTCGAAGTCGGCGATCGCCAGCGCGTCTTCGAGGGTGCGCCGGGCCGACATACGCACGTCGAGGGCTGGCCCGGTGACCATGGCGGCAGGCAGCTCGTCGGGCCCGTACATGTTGCGGAGCCGGATCTCGGCCCGGCTGAGGCCGAGGTCCCGGGCGGCGATGTCGAGCAACCGCTCGCGGACCCACGTCTCGACCGCCCACGGCCCGCGATACGCCAGGTACGTCGCCTTGTTCGTCGCCAGCACGCGCGTGTCGAAAGCGAGGGCGGGCACGCGATACGGGCCCGGGATCATGACCCGCACGATCTGGGCGAACATGGCCGCACCGAACGGGAACGCCGGGTACGCACCCGTGTCCATGGTGAGCCCGGCCCTCATGCCTCGCAGCGTGCCGTCGGTGCTGAACGCCATGCTGAGCTCGACGACCTCGTCGCGGGCGTGGCCGCCGCCCATCAGGTTCTCGTTGCGGTCCTCCACCCACTTGATCGACCGGCCGAGCTGCTGGGCCACGGCGAACACCGCCACGTCCTCGCGGTTCACCACCCCCTTCGAGCCGAACGCGCCGCCGATGTCACGGGCTTCGACCTCGGGCCGTTCGCCCGGATCCTTGGCGAGAAGGGCGAGCATCGCTTGGTTCAGGGCGAGCGTGCGTTTCGGGTCGCTCACCATCTGCTTCAACATGACCGGCATCATCGGTGACCCGCCGCCGGCCATGTCGGGGTTGGCCGCCGCCGCGGCCTTGGCGCCGTTGATGAACCGGGTGATGCGCTCACGGTTCCGGTTCAGGGTGGCCGCCGACTCGCGCAACGTCTGATGCCCCGTGAGGAGGGAGAGCGCCCACTTGAGCACATGGGTGGTCTGGGTGTTCGAGTGCACGACCGGGGGTTCTCCGTCGCGGATCTCGACCACGATGGCCCGGGTCTCCATCGGTTGGTTCGACACCCGATGGTGGGTGAACCGGCGGGTGACGATGGAGTCGGCACCCGTGAAACCGGCGTTCACGTCGCCGTACGCGTGGGTCGACTCGAGCAGCGTGTTGCCCTTGGCGACCGGCCACACCGGTGGGCGCGTGGGGTCTAGGGCGTGGCCGATAGTGGCGATCGGTTGGAGGGGCTCGTAGTCGACCGTCACCAGCTCGGCCGCGTCTTCGGCCTGGTGTCGGGACTCGGCCACGACGATCGCGACCGGGTCGCCGACGTGGCGCACCCGGTCGGTGGACAACGCATGGAACGTCGGGTCGCGCCACCCCGGCAGTGCGAGCAGGCCGAGGAGGGGGTTGGTGACCGCAGCCAACTCGGCGCCGGTCACCACCGATACCACGCCGGGAGCGCGGCGGGCGCGGTCGACCTCGATCGACCGGACTCGCGCATGGGCGTGTGTGCTGCGCACGAACGTGGCGTGGAGCAGACCGGGAAACGAGACGTCATCGACGAAGCGGCCGTGGCCGGTGAGCAGCCGCGGATCCTCGACCCGGCGGACGCTGTTGCCGACGTAGCGGCCGGCGATCGCTTCACGCATGGTCGCTCCCCTCGTCGCCGCTGTTGGTCTCGCCTCGGTTGGTGCGGATCACGGCTTCGACGCCGGCCAGGATGCTCGCGTAGCCGGTACACCGGCACAGGTTGCCCGCCAGCTCCTCGCGCACCGTGTCCTGATCGGGCGTCGGGTCCCGGTCGAGCAGGGCCTTGATCGTCATGAGGAAGCCGGGGGCGCAGAACGCGCACTGGAAGCCGTGGCTGTCGATCATCGCGGCCTGGATGGGGTGGAACCGGCCGTCGTCGCCGGCCAGCGACTCGATGGTCTCGATGCGCGTGCCGGCGGCCTGGGCCGCGAGCATCAGGCACGAGCGCGCCGGCTCGCCGTCGACGAGCACCGTGCACGCGCCGCACACCCCGTGCTCGCACCCCACGTGGGTGCCGGTGAGCACGAGGTCGTCACGGAGGACCTCGACCAGGGTGCGGCGCGGCTCGGCGTCGATCGAGACCGTCCGCCCGTTGACCACCATCGTTGTCGCCGCCGACGGGGGTGGGTGGTGCTCGGCGGGCCCCGTTGCTCGGGACCCGGCGGCCCCGGCCCGCGCCCGTTCGAGCGCCAAGGCGAGAGCGCGTCGGGATACCACACCGGCGACGTGTCGCCGGTAGGCCGCGGTGGCGTGGACGTCGCCCGTGGGGTCGATCGACTCGCGGATCACCTCGGCGACGCGGTCGAGCGTCGCGCCCGTGACCAGCGCCGCTTCCGCCGCTTCGACCCGCACCGGAGTGGGCGCCACACCGAAGAGCGCGACGGCGGCGCTCGCTGGGTGACCTTGCGCATCGAGCGCCACCTCGACTGCGGCGCCGACGAGGGCGAAGTCGCCGTGGCGCCGGGACACCTCGTAGACGGCCGAACCCGAGCGGTCAGGCCGGTACGGGAACACGACCTCCGTCAGCAGCTCGCCTGGTCCGAGCACGGTCGTGAGGTAGCCGGTGAAGAAGTCGGCGGCCGGGATCGAACGGGTGGTGGCCGTGGACCGCACGATCATCGTGGCATCGAGGGCGAGGGCTACGGCCGGGAGCTCGGCCGCTGGGTCGGCATGGGCCAAGCTCCCACACACCGTGCCGCGGGTCCGGATGGCGCGGTGGCCGACTTGGGTCAGCGCTTCGGCCAGCAACGGCACGTGGGCTCGCACGAGCGGCGACCGCTCCGCCTGGCCGTGCCGCACGCACGCGCCGATCCGGATGCCGGTGTCGTCGCTCGCGATGGTGTCGAGGCCGATTCCCGCGATGTCGACCAGGTGCGCCGGCGCGGCGAGCCGCATCGCCATCAACGGCAGGAGGCTCTGGCCGCCAGCGAGCACCTTGGCATCGTCGTCGAGCTCGGCGAGCAGGACCAGCGCGTCGTCGAGCGAGGACGGGCGGTGGTAGGTGACAGGCGCCATCTTCACGTGGGCGAGCCTCCAGTTCGGGTGGACTGAATCGAGAACGACAGTGGGACCTTGCCGTGCAGTTCGTCGGGCAAGCGGAACCGCCCGCCCTCGGTCGCGACCATCGCCTCGAACGCCTTCCAGTCGATCTCGAACTGCTCGTCCACGCGATCGATCCGCATGCCGGCATCGATCAGCGCGGTGACCGTCTCGCCGAGGCCGTGGCTCCATTCGGCGGTGGCGTTGGCCGTGATGTGCGACGTGTCGCCGGCGACGTACGCGCGGGGTGTCGAGCATCGAGCGAACAGATCCCGGGCCACCTCGAGGGCCGGCTCGGAGAAGTCGAGACCAGTCACATCGGCGCCGAGCCGCGCCAGCGACAGCGTGTCGGTGCCGATGTGGCACTGCAGGTGCACGACCCGCAAGCCGCCGATGTCGCCGAGAAACGGCGCGTCGAAGGCGACGACTCCAGAGAGTCGCTCCGGGTCGGCGACCAGGGCTTCGACCGCGTAGTCCGGTGACGAGGCGTGGACCGGTGTACGAGCATTCCGGTTCTCGAGGTTGAGTGACCGGTGCTCGGGCTCCATCCCACCAGCATGCCGCGGGTCAGGCCTTCGAACCTGACTAGCGTGCCGCGCTGATGAGCCCGACCTCGCGGACGCGCCTGTTGCTCGGGATCGACACCGGCGGCACGTACACCGACGCGGTCGTCTACGACGAAGTCGCTGGTGCCGTGGTGGCCAAGGCCAAGACGCCGACGACCCATGACGACCTGGCGTTGGGGATCGTCGCCGCCGTCGATCGGGTCCTGGCCGAAAGCATCACACCTACGGCCATCGAGATGGTCGCGCTGTCGACCACTCTGGCGACCAACGCCTTGGTCGAGGGGCGCCGCCGCGCCGTCGGCGCGGTGTTCGTCGGCTTCGACCCCGACGTGGTCGAGCGGGGCGGGCTCGCCGCGGCGCGCGCCGACGATCCCTTCGTCGTCATCGGCGGCGGTCACGACGCCTACGGTCGTGAGCGAGAGGCCCTCGACCTCGCCGCTCTCGACGTGTGGCTCGAATCCGTCCGCGGCCGGATCGAGGCCGTCGCCGTCACGGCGCGGTTCGGAGTGCGTGAGCCCGCCCACGAGATCGCCGCCGCCGAGGCCGTCCGCCGAGAGCTGGGCGTGCCGGTGACGTGTAGCCACGAGTTGGCCGACCGCCTCGACGGGCCTCGGCGCGCCGTGACGGCAGTGCTGAACGCTCGCCTCATCGCGGTCGTCGCCGAGCTGGTCGACCGCGCTCGAGCGGCTCTCCTCGATCGGGGTATCGGCGCGCCGCTGATGATCGTGCGCGGCGACGGGTCGCTCGTGTCTTCGGAGTTCGCGCGGCTGCGGCCGATCGAGACCGTCATGTCGGGCCCCGCGGCCAGCGTCGTCGGTGCCGCGCACCTCACCGGGCTCGACGACGCGGTGGTATCGGACATCGGCGGCACGACGACCGACATAGCGGTGCTCCGGGGAGGCCGAACGGTGGTGCGCGACGACGGCGCGGTCGTCGGTTCGCACCGGACCATGGTGCGCGCGGTGGCGATGACCACACTGGGGCTCGGCGGCGACAGCCTGGTCGAACACGACCCTCAGTCCGAGGGACTGAGTGTGAGCCTGGGGCCGCGCCGCGTCGTGCCGCTCGCGCTGGCGGCCGCTGGCGACGAGCGGATCGCCCCGCTGCTCGAACGTCAACGCCAGCGGTCCCGGCCGTCGGATCTCGATCCGCTCCTGATCACTCGTACGGCTCACCTGGGCGACGCGGCCGACGCGACCGAGACGCGGGTGATGGGGGCCACCGGAGACGGCCCGATCTCGGCTGCCGACGTGGTCACGACCGACGCCGAGCGGAGGGCGCTAGGTCGCCTCGTCGATCGGGCCCTGCTGCGTCTGACGGGATTCACGCCGACCGACGCCGCTTTGGTGGTCGGGATCATCGGGCATCTCGATGCGACGGCGTCGCGGCTCGGCGCCGAGCTGTTCGCCCGCCGTCGCGATCGCCTGGGACGGGCCGTCGCCACCGGTCCGGTCGAGGCGGCAACCGCCGTCATCGAGGAGCTCCACCGGCGATCGATCGACGCCGTGCTCGCCGCGGCACTCGCCGACGACGGCATCGATCCGTCCGCCATCGACTCTCCTGTCGTTCGGGCCGGCCTCGCCGGGCATCGAGGCACAGTCCGGCTCGGCCTCGGCTTGGCGCACCCGCTCGTCGGGCTCGGCGCGCCAGCGTCGGCGTTCTATCCCGCGGTCGCTGCCGCGCTCGGTACCGACCTCGCGGTACCAGAGCACGCCGACGTCGCCAACGCCGTCGGCGCGGTCGTCGGCCGGGTGACGCTCACCCGTAGATGCACGATCACCGAACCCGAGCTCGGGGTGTACGTCGTGCACCACCCCGACGTCGGTGCATCGGTGGCGTCACTAGCCGATGCGCGTGCCGCCGGCCAGCGAGTGCTCGAGGCTCAGCTCGGCGACGAGATGGTCGCCGCCGGAGCCCGCGAATTCGAGATCGACGTGGTTTGGTCCGAACGCAGCGCGAACATCTCCGGCAGCATCCTGCTCGTGGAGGGCACCCTCACCGCCACCGCCACCGCCTCCGGCCGCCCCAGCCTGTGACACGCCGGTTCGCTCGGTGTTGATCGGTCGACCATGGAATCGTGCCCAGGACAACCCCCGGCGTGGTGCGCGGCCGGGGCATCAAGGCCCTGTTCCACCGACGAGGGCGGCCGGCCAGGTGTCGACGGCGTTGCAGAGCGCGTCGATGAGCGACTGAACGTGGGCGGTGCGGGGCGTGCCTCGGTGGTCGGACCACTCGTGGGCCTCGCGGTTCCAGCGAATCGTCGGGGGCAGCTCGATCTGGGCGCCGCCGTTCGAGGGACGGTTCACCGGGTTGTCGGGATGCAACCCCCGCAGACCTTCCGGCACGAGGTGGAGGTCGTCGACGACGTGGTAGCCGTCGGGCAGGCCGGAGCGCAGGTGGCCGGCGACATGTTCGGCCAGCGCCCGGTGCGATCCACCGACGAGCAGATGCCAGAACCAGTCCTCACGCCCGTAGCCGTGGATGCTGATCACGCTGTCGACGTGGTCACAGAACCCGTCGAGTTTGGGGGAGTGCGTCGGCGCGAAGTCGGTCGACGGAACGTGCCGGCGCAACGGCGCGTGTTGCACGAGCGCATACAACGACGATCCGGTCCGATCGGCGACTTCGGTCGCGATCACGTCGGTGACCCGTTCGAGATTGCCGCCGTGAAGCGCCATGATCCCGATCGGGCCACGGAGCTCGCACCGCTCCTCGACGCCGTCGTGGCTCAAGAGATCCCGCAGCATCGGATCGCCCTGGTCAGCCGACCTGCGAGACGAGCTCAGGCGGCAGCCAGCGGGCGTGGGCGACCACCAGGTCCCGAGTGAGCTCGATCACCTGCTCGTAGGGGAGTCGCCCGGCGAGCGGGTCGGCGAGCATGGCGGCGAGCACGGGGTCGAACTCGCCGCTCAGGGCCGCGTCGAGGGTCAGCTCGTGGCAGGTGACGATTCGCCGCACGTACTCGCCGATGATGCCGGGGACAGCGGTGACGTCACGGGGTCGGACCCCGGCTGCGTCGGCCACACCCATGCACTCGACGATCACGCCGTCGGGCAGGGAGGTGACCTGGCCGGCGTTGGGCAGGTTCATCGGAAGGTGGCGAGGCTGGCCCGAGATCAGACCGTCGAGCAGCCGAGCCACCAGCTCACCGCTCGGGAGCCGTGGAACATCGGGCGCCGCGAGCAATCCCGCGATGTGGGCGACGTCTTGCCGCGACTCGTCGCGGTGGCCGGCGATGCCGAAGTGGTGGACGTGCCACGATTCGCCGTGGCCGTTGTCGGGGTGCACGAAGCCAGGCATGAACTCGACGATGTGGTGGTCGTTGGCGCCCGGCAGCACGCCGAAGCGCGTGAACAGCTCCAGCTTGATCGACAGGTTGGCGAGCACGTCGACCTTGGTGAACTCTGCCCCTTCGCTCACCTTGCGCCAGTGCATGGCCGGCGGAGGTTGCATCCATAGGGGTCCCGGCGGCGGGCCGCTCTCGACGGCCTCGCGGAGGCGGTCGAGTCCGCTCCGCTCGTCGCCGAGTCGCAACTCGGTGACGATGGGGAAGTGGTTGACACCGCCCACGACGAAATCGACCTCTTCGATACGGACATCAAAAAGCAACGACATCATGAACTGGAGCGCCACCAGCTCGTTGCAGAGACTCACCGTTCGCAACCCGGTCTGCGTGGTCACCGCGCGGGTGAGCACCGACAGTGGGTTGCTCACGTTCACGAACCAGGCGTCTGGGCAGTGTTCCTCGACGGCGCGAGCCATCTCGAGGATGACCGGCACCGCCCGCAGCGACCGCGACACGCCGCCCGGTCCGACGCTGTCGCCGATCGGCTGGCGGATGCCGTACCGGGCCGGGATGTCGATGTCGAGACCCAGGGCGTCGAGCCCGCCGACAGAGAAGGTCGTGATCACCGCGTCGCTACCCGCCAGTGCTCGGCCGCGGTCGTCGTCGGCGACGACGGTCATCGCACCACCCCGCCGCTCGGCGAGCGCGGTGCCGAGCGCCGCCATCCGGCGAGGGGCCTCGGGATCGAGGTCGTACAGCGCGACGGTGCTCTGGGCCAGCGATGGGGTGTTGAGGAAGTCGGTGATCAACCGGGGCGTCCAATGGGCGCTGCCTCCGCCGATGATGGTGATGCGGGGATCGGTCATGGTCGAAGCGTAGGCGCCACCACGGCGCGACTACCGTGGCATTCCATGCATCACTTTGTTCTCCCGTTTCTCGCTGGGGGCTGCGCCCCCAGACCCCATCGGCATCCAGGTCGCTTCGCTCGTTCGGCTGCCAGTCGTTCGCTTCGCTCCCTCACCGTCGTCGCGATGCTCGCGCTCGCCGTCGCTGGATGTTCCGACGACGACGACGCGGCCGAGGTCGCCGACCCACCATCAACCGAGTCGACGACGACCGCCGTCGATGTGCCCTCATCGACGGAGGTACCGGAGACGACCACGACCGAACCAGTGGCCGAAACGGAGCCGGTCACCGTCACCGGTCCGGTGACGAGTGCTCCGCCGCAGGCGAACGCCGCCCTCCAGGACCTCGCGGCCGCCGGGTACATCGAGGAGGAATACATCTTCGAGGGGACAGCCGATTCCTACGACCTCGTTGGGACCGGCACGGGAAACGATTGGGCGGTCGAGGTCCTCGACTCGGCCGATTTCCGCACCCGGATGATCGTGCGGAGACCGGCCGACGCGTCGGGCTTCAGCGGAACCGTGGTGGTCGAATGGTTGAACGTGTCGGCGGGGGCCGACGGTGACCCCGACTGGGGGTACCTGCACCGCGAGATCCTGCGCGAGGGGCACGCCTACGCCGGGGTGTCGGTCCAGGCCGTCGGCGTGATCGGTGGCGAAGCGCTGTTGGGCGACGGTGGCGCCGCCGGAGGCCTGGCCGGCACGAACCCCGAGCGCTACGGAACGTTGACGCATCCTGGCGACGCCTACTCCTTCGACATCTACAGCCACGCCGTCGGCGCCCTGTTGAACCCCGCGGGCGCCGACCCTCTCGGTGAGCTCGAACCGCAACAGGTCATCGGCGTGGGCGAGTCCCAGTCGGCGATCTTCATGACGACCTACATCAACGCCGTGCACTCGGTGGCCCGAGCGTTCGACGGCTTCTTGGTGCACAGTCGCGGCAGCGCGGGCCCCCCGCTCACCGGCGAGCGAATCAGCGGATCGATCGCCGAGCCCGTGCCATTCCGTACCGATCTCGCCGAACCGGTCTTCATCTACACGACCGAGACCGACTTGACGGTGTTGGGATACGCCGCGGCCCGCCAGGATGACACCGACACGATCCGCGGCTGGGAGGTCGCCGGCACCGCGCACGCCGACCGCTTCCTGCTCGAAGAGGTGTACGGGTTGGCCGACACGGGGGACCTCGCCGCGCTCCTGAGCTGCACCGCGCCCTTGAACGCGGGTCCGCACAGCGAGGTCCTCCAGGCCGGGTTCCATCACCTCGTCGAGTGGGCGGCGGGCGGCGACCCCCCGCCGTCGTCGCCCCGACTCGAGATGGACGGCGACGCCATCGCCCGAGACGAGCGGGGCAACGCGCTCGGTGGGATCCGGACCCCGCTCGTTGATGCCCCGGTCGCCACGTTGTCGGGTGACCCGGTGCCGGGCGCTGGGGGGTTCTGCTTCCTGTTCGGCTTCACCACGCCGTTCGACGACGCGACCATCGCCGAGCTGTACCCGACGCGCGACGACTACGAGACGGCGTTGAGCGCCTCGGCCGACGTCACGGTCGCCGCCGGCTTCCTGCTCCAGGTCGACGCCGACGAACTCGTCGCCGACGCGCTGGCCGAGTGGGACGCAGCGTGAGCGAATTCGATGCGCCGCGTCAGGCGCTGGTGATCGTGGCCCACCCCGACGACATCGACTTCGTGGTGGCCGGGACGGTCGCCACCCTCACCAGCGCTGGAACCGAGGTCGTGTACTGCCTGGTGACCTCGGGCGAGGCCGGCGCGCCGGACGACGCGCCCCGCGAGCAGGTGGCCCGCACCCGCGAGGCCGAGCAGCGAGCCGCCGCCGCCCTCGTCGGGGTGAACGACGTTCGTTTCCTCGGCTATCCCGACGGGCACGTCGAGGCGACGCTGGCCCTGCGCCGCGACCTAAGCCGGATGATCCGGGAGGTCAAGCCCGATCTGATCATCACGAACGGCGGCGACCGGCGCTGGGACGAGATGTACTACTCCCACCCCGATCACCTCGCGGTCGGGCAGGCCACCGCAGCAGCCGTGTACCCCGACTCGCGGAATCGCTGGTCGCACCCCGAGCTCCTCGACGGGGGCTACCTCCCACATGTCGTCGAGCGGATGTGGGTGATGGGGCTCGAGACAAACCATGTCGTCGACATCACCGACGTGTTCGACCTCAAGCTGGCCGCGCTGCGCTGCCACGTGAGCCAGGTTGGCGACGGCGGCGACCTCGACGCCATGATGCGGGAGTGGGCGCAGAGCAATGCCGCCGAGGGCGGGCTTCCCGAAGGGCGGCTGGCCGAGGTGTTCCGGCAGCTCGACACACGATGACGTGCAGTCCCTACAACCGTCGTTCGATGACAGGGGAACTCCCGTGGACCTGACCTTCACCGCCGAGCAGGACGCGTGGCGCGCCGAGGTGCGGGCGTTCCTCGACGCCGAGCTCCCGGCCGAGTTCGACTGGGACAGCGAGTACGACGAAGACGACGAGGGCTGGGCGTTCGCCCGCGAGTTCACCCGCCGGCTCGGCGCCAAGGGGTGGATCGGCCTGACGTGGCCGGTCGAGTACGGCGGCCTGGGCCGACCGGGCATCGACAACTTCATCCTCTGGGAGGAACTGGCCGAGTACAACGCGCCGATCATCAACCACATCGGCTGGGGACTCGCCGCCAGCGCCCTCCTGGCCGGTGGAACCCACGAGCAGAAGCTGAAGTTCCTTCCCGGGATCGCCCGCATGGAGACGTTTTGGGCCGAGGGGCTGACCGAACCCGACGCCGGGTCGGATCTCGCGTCGCTTCGAACCAGCGCCCGCCGCGCGGGCGACCACTGGGTGGTGAACGGCCAGAAGACGTACACCACGTGGGGCACCCACGCCGACGTGCTCTACCTCGCGGCCCGCACGGACCCCGACGTGTCGAAGCACCGCGGGATCTCGATCTTCTGCCTCGACCTGTCGTCGCCGGGGGTCAGCTTCTCCCCACTGCACAACATCGCCGGCGGCCGGCAGAACCACACGTACTTCGACAACGTGATCGTCCCGGCCGAGAACCAGATCGGCCAGCTAGGCCACGGCTGGGACTACATCATGGGCTCGTTCTACACCGGCGGCCCGATGGGCGGCATGGAACGCGACCTCGACAACATGGTCCGCCGCCTCACGCTCTGGGCTCGCGACGCTCGGCGCAACGGCCGCCCCGTCATCGAAGACCCGTACGTGCGCGAGCGGCTCGCCGAGCTGGCAACCCTCGTCGAGGTCCATCGCTGCCTGAGCTACTCGGGATTGTCGAGCTACATGAACAAGCGGCCCCCCAAACTCGGCGGCGCGTTGGGAACCGTCGTCACCAAGGAGGCCCGCCCGCGGGTCGGTCAGCTCATCAACGAGATCCTCGGCCCGCTCGGCGAGCTGCGGGCCGACGCCCCGGGGGTGCCCTTCGGTGGGCTCGGTGCCGAGTGGTTCCTGCGGCAGATCAACAACCACGCCGGCGGGACACCGCAGGTGAAGCGCATGGTCATGGCGACGCGCGGCCTCGGGCTCCCGCGATGAGCGATGCGGAGCGACAAACGATGAGCGAAGCGGAGCGAGCGAGTGCAGCCGTGGGAGCGCAGCTCCCCGGCTGCCGATGGGGTCTGGGGGCGCGTAGCCCCCAGCGACAAACGATGAGCGAAGCGACAGCCGATGTGACCGGCGATAGGGAGACCTGAGATGGCGATCGACTTCGAGCTCGACGACGATCAGAAGGAACTGGGCACCGCCGCTCGGCGCCTGTTCGAGCAGAGCGGGGGCCTGGCGCTGGCGCGCGAGATGATGGGCGAGGACACCGGCTACTCCCCCGGTGTGTGGCGCCAGCTGTGCGAACTCGGGTGGTTGGGCATGGCGATACCGGCCGAGCACGGCGGGGGCGGCGGCGGCCTACTCGACCTCTACGCGCTTTACCTGGAGACTGGGCGGGCCCTAGTCGCCAGCCCGCACCTGGCCGTGAACCTGGTCGCCGACGTACTCGTCGCCGCGGGGTCGGCCGAGCAGCAGGCGGCCTGGCTGCCGCGCCTCGCGTCGGGCGAATCGATCGGGGTGCCAGCCTGGCTCGAGTCGTCAGGCACGTGGGACGACGCAGGGGTCGAGAGCACGCTGTCCGCCGACAACGTCTTGCGCGGCGCCAAGGTCCGGGTGCCCTATGTCAACTCGGCCGACCGACTGCTCGTGACGGCTCAAGGATCGGCCGGACTGGTCGCCGCCCTCGTCGATCGGTCGGCCCCAGGCGTGCGGACAACGAGGGTCGACAATCTGACCGGCCTCCCTCTGTTCACCGTCGAGCTCGACGGGGTACGGGTCGAGCCCGGCGACGTGATCGACAACGCCAGCGCGGCCGTAGCCCGCGCGGTGCAGCGAGGCGCGGTGCTCCGGTGCGCCGAGATTGCCGGCGCGGGTGAACCGGTGCTCGATCTCGTGGTCGACTACTCGAAGCAGCGCGTGCAGTTCGGCACCCCGATCGGTGCTCACCAGGCGGTGCAGTACCTCTGCACCGACATCGCCATCCTCACGCACTTCACCGGCCTGCTGTCGCTGCGAGCCGCGTGGCTCATCGACGCCGGTCTCCCCGCCGATCGCGCCGCCGCCGCGGCCAAGCACTACGCCAGCGACGCCGCCCACCAGATCGCCAACCGCGGCCACGAGGTCTTCGCCGGCTTGGCGTACATGATGGAGCACGATCTGCACCTGTTCACCCGGCATCTGAAGCACTGGGAGCACGACCTCGGCGGCACCCGCCACCACGCCGAGCTCCTCGTTCAAGCCCTCGAAGCCTCGTGATTCTCTGAGCGACAAACTGGACCGGGTGACTGGTCAGGGGGTGCCGGCCTGGAGGTAGGCGAGGACGGCGCGAACACGCCGGTGGTCGTCGGCGTTGGGGGGCAGTCCCAGTTTCGTGAAGATCCGGCTGGTCGTCGCTTCGACCGTCTTCTCGCTCATGAACACGCTGCGTGCGATCGACTGGTTCGATCGGCCTTCGGCCATGGCCGCGAGCACCTCGTGTTCGCGATCGGTCAAGCCGGCAAGCGTGGGGGTCCCGTGGCGTCGCTTCAGAAGGTTCTCGACAACGACCGGGTCGATCGCTGTGCCGCCCGAGGCGACGCGTCTCACCGCTTCGGCCAGCTCCGCCGGATCGAGGACGCGGTCCTTGAGCAGGTAGCCGATGCCGGCAGCACCGGCCGACAGCAGGTCGATCGCGTGCCGGGTCTCGACGTACTGCGACAGCAGAACTATCCCGACTCGCTCGCCGTGTTCGGCGCGAATCGTGCGAGCCGCGGCAAGACCCTCGAGCGTGTGGGTCGGTGGCATTCGTATGTCGAGGATGACCACGTCGGGCGATGAACGCCGGACCATCTCCACGATGGCGGCACCGTCGGCGGTCTGGTCGACAACGTCGAGCCCGGCAAGCGTCAACAGTTCGACCAATCCGGCACGAAGCAGAGCGTTGTCCTCGGCGACGGCTACCCGCACGGCAACCTCGCCGTCACTGCTGTGCCCCGTCCGGGTCTGCTCGTGACCTCCATCGATCCGCCAACCGTCGCGACACGATCGCCGACGCCTCGAAGGCCAGATCCGGCGGCGGCATCTGCTCCACCCCGACCGTCGTCGCTCACTTCGACGACGAGTGTCGGCCCTAGCTGCTTGACGCGTATGGACACCGTCGCCGCTCGAGCGTGCTTGCCGACGTTGGCGAGCGCTTCAGACACTGCGAAGTACGCCGTCGCGGCGACGAGGGCCGACGGCTCCTCGGCGATCTCGATGGAGACCGTGGCAGGCACCGGGGACCTGTCGGCCAGTGACTCGATCGCCGCGGCGAGTCCCGACTCGCTGAGCACCGTTGGATGGATACCGCGGGCCAGGTCGCGAAGCTCCTCGATGGCGGCGCCGAGGTCGCGCACCGCCGACTCGATCGCCTGTCGCACCAGCGGGTCGGTGTCCGGACCCAGCCGAGCATCGGCCAACCTCAGCCCGAGCGCGACGGTCACGAGGCGCTGTTGGGCGCCGTCGTGCAGATCCCGCTCGATCCGGCGCCGCTCGGCGTCACCGGCGGCCAGAATCCGGGTTCGCGACGCCTCGACCTCGGCCAGTTGCCGCTCGATCTCCTGGGTCAGGCGCTCGTTGTCGATCGTGAGCCGAAGTGCCGCGGTCACCGCGCTGACCAGACCCGGGTCCTCCAGCAGTGCACGGTCATGTACGAGCGCGCCGAGCGGCTCCCCGTACCTATCGATACGGGTGACGGCGATGCCGGGGACATCGGGCAGATCGACCGCGCGGCCGGCGGCATCGACGTAGGACTGCTGGGTGGGGGACCAGGCGTAGACCGCGATGCTGTCGTCGCGCAACGCGCGTGACAGCGCGTCGGTCAGGTCGGCGCTCGGCGTGTCGTCACCGAGCACGGACACGACATCGATTACTGCCGCACGTCCTCGGCGGAGCCGCACAAAACCGAGAGCGAATGCCGCCGCGATCGCCGCGTGAGCCCACCACACAACGAGGTAGATCCGGACGCCGCCGACGATGGGCACGTCACGGTTCCACCCCCACACGAACTGGTAGGCGGACGCGACGCTCAGGACGCCCGCAGCGAACACAGCCGGGGAGAGCATCCGCCGAGACGGCCCTGGCGACGTCCACCAGCGGTGCGCGACGAGGAGCACAACGACGAGCGCCAAGCTCGAGTACGTGCGCTCGAACCCATCTTCGACCAGGCGCCACCATCGGTCGTCGGTGACCGGCAAAAACCGGTTCCTCGTGCCGTAACCAGCCGGATCGGGGGGCACGTGTAGGAGCAAGCGCCCGAGCGTCCTTGAAGCGAGCGTGGCCATGACCGCGACGATGACCAATCGCCCGGAGCGTCGACCGATACGCCCAGTGGGGTACGCCAGCACCGCCCAGGTGACGAACCCGTCATACCAGTACCCAAATGCGAACGACAGAAGCGAGATGTCGCTGCTGGTGCCATGCTCGAAGTCGCCGAGGTTCCAACACACGGCGGCGGTGACCAGCAGTACGCCGCAGCGGTTGGCGGGCCGGCGGCGCACCATGTCGATGCCCGCCCCGAGCAGGGCCAATCCGGGCAACGTGTTGGCGGCGATGAACGTCCACGGTCGATCCCGGCCGACGTGACCGTCGGCCGCCAGGACAGCCAAGCCGATCGCAATCAGCGCCGCCCCAGTGAGAGCGGCTAAACCCAGCCTTGGTAGTCCTCGCGCCGCTAGCCGCGGGGCCGGCCGGCCGGCCCGGGCAACGGTCACGCCAACGGGCACGAACGAATACTGCTCCATGGTCAGGTCCGGAGACCAGAGGGGTAGCCCTATCGGCGACCGGGTTACCTCCGCAGACTGGCCTGCCATCGCCCGCTACCGTCGTCCGCGATGGTAGGAGGCGATGATGCGTGTTCCGTGCTTGACGCTGACGCTGACGCTGGCCTTGATCGGCGCGGCCGGCTGTGGCGACGACACCGAGACCTCGATCGAGTCCTCGGTGGCCAACTCCGTGGTCACCCGCGAGCGCGTCTTCGATGACACGTTCATCGACGACCGCCACGGCTGGGGCACAGTCCCCCCAGGTGAGTTTGGATCGGTCTCCTTCAGCAACGGAGATCACGTGATGGACTTTCGCGGGCGAGTGAGCCACTGGACCTCCGAGGGTCTGATCACCCTCGCTGAACGAACCGACATCGGGCTAGGCCGGATCGCGGTCGGGGCCAATCTCACACTCGCCTCGGGAACCGGTGTCGTCGGGGTCGGCTGCCGGAGCACGACCGGGGACGACGCCATGTTCGAGTTCTACGAGTTCGTGGTGCGCGACGGGTTCGGAGCGATCCGCCGATCAGACGACGAGAGCAACATCGAGGTCCTGGCCGAGACATCGGACGTGTCCGTGACGTTCGGAGAGCCGTTCGACATCGAGGGCCGGTGCGAAGATCGTTCCGACGGGTCCGTCGCGTTATCGATGTACCAGGACGGTGAATTCGTGCTCGATGCCATCGACGACTCCCGCGATCCGCTCACGTCGGGCTGGCCCGCGATGCAGGCGTGGACTTTCCCGGTCCACGATCGCATCGACATCCTCTGGCACGACTTCTACGTCGATGTCCTCAGCGACGTGCCTTGACCGCGCCCGCGCCGCCGACTTGTCGGATATCGCGATGTCAGGTCGGCGAATCGATGAAGGCCGTGATGGAACTCGCCCTCCCGGGCACCCAGGTTGTGACGTGCAATCCGGGCGGTTCTCGTTCGACGGTCCAATTTTCCGGCGGCGGCGATCGGCGTCGCGCCGAGCTCCTCGTCCAAGCCCTCGAGGCCGAGGCGACTGCCGTCTGGCCTCGTTCACAGAACCACGACGTCGCTGACGCGACGTTCGTTCGGGCGGCGCGGTCAGTTGCGGAAGGGACCGGTGATCTCGAAGGTCATGCCCCGCAGGCCGTCGGTGCCGCGTTGGGACGTGACGTAGAGCCGTGTGCCATCGGGGGTGAATGCGAGCCCGGTGATCTCTGACGTCTTGGCCCAGCTCGATGACGTGACGACGTTTTCGTCCTGCCCGGGCGATCCGGTCTCGCCCCCGCCGTGGCCGACGAGCTGAAGGAAAGGCGCCGCGACTCGATTCGGCGCGCCGTTGGCCAACACGACGAGCTGGAGATCGTCGGCGTCCTCGCCGACGAAGATGTCGCCCGATGTCGCATGGACGGTGATGTTGTCGGGGTCGCGCAACGGAGCGTCGACGCCGAGAGCCGAGGCGTCGTAGATGACCTCGATCGAGCGCGTTGCCGTGTCGTACGCCCAGATCTTGTCGTCGCCGGTCGTGCTGAAGTACACGTGACCGCCCGAGAACCAGGCGCCTTCGCCGCGGTCGAAAGCGGTGGTGAAGCGCGAACGCTCGGGCGAGTCGGGGCTGACCCGCACCCACGCGGCCTCATCGCCGGCAGCGTTCAACCGGGCCGCCTCGAGCGTGCCGCGAGACAAGTCTCCGTAGTCGCGGGGCCGGAACCGGTAGAAGCGACCGGCAGTGTCGTCCTCGGTGAGGTAGACCCACCCGGTCGCCGGATCGACGACGCTCGCCTCGTGGGCGAAGGTGCCCAGCGCGGAGCGCTTGATCCCCTGACCGGGTCGCATCGGGTCGCATTCCCACGCAAGCGCTCGGCTCGCGGGCCGGCCGGAACCCAACCCCAGCCGGGCCACCGATACGCGGCAGTGGACGGCTGCTTGGCGCGGCATCGTCGGCGTCAGTAGACATGAACGCCATGAGTGGACCGGTGTCCTATGGCGAGCGGGTGCGGCAGCTGACCCGCGAGCATCCCGACGGTCGCGCGGTGCTGTGGGCGTCGCGCGACGGGCGCGATGTGCCGGTCACGTGGTCTGAGCTCGACCGGCGCTCGAACCAGGTGGCCCGGCTCCTCGTTGCCCGGGGCGTCGGTTTGGACGACCTGATCGTGATCGGCCTGCCCAACACGCTCGAGCACGTCTTCGTCACGTTTGCGGCGTGGAAGATCGGGGCCTGCGTGCTGCCCCTGCGTTGGGACCTCCCCGAGCCGGAGCGCGACAAGCTCGTCGAGCTGGCCGCGCCGGCACTCTGTGTGGCCGACTGGCTCGGCGAGGGAGCGCGGCTCCTCACGGCCGCCGAGGTCGCGGCGTCCACTGACCTCGACGACTCGGACCTGCCCGACGTCACCCCGCCGCGCTCGGGCGGCATCGCGTCGTCAGGGTCGACCGGCCGGCCCAAGGTCATCGTGAACCCGCAGCCGGCCGTGATCGACCTCGACACGATCGTGACCGTCACCGGGCTGCCGAGCATGCTCCAGGTGATCCCGGCGCCGCTCTATCACACCAATGGCTGGTCGATGTTCCGCACGATCCTGCTCGACGATCCGGTCATCCTCATGGAGAAGTTCGACGCCTCCCGCCTGGTCGAGTTGGTCGAGCGGTACCGCGTCAACACGTTCATCGCCGTCCCGACGATGTTGCAGCGCGTCGCCCGACTTCCCGGCGTGACCGAGCGCGACTGGTCGTCGGTCATGGCCGTGCAACAAGGCGGCGCCACGATTCCCGGCTGGTTGGTCGACTTCTGGCTCGACCTGGTCGGGCCGGAGCGGATGTACATGGCGTACGGCTCCACCGAACGGGTGGGCATGTGCGTGATCCGCGGCGACCAGTGGCTCACCCATCGCGGCTCGGTCGGGCCCGGCCACGACGGAACCGAGATCCGCGTCGTCGGCCCCGACGGCAGTCACCTTGGCCCCGGGGAGGTCGGGGAGATCTTCATGCGTCACGTCGACCCGCTCGGCCCGGCGTTCGAGTACGTGGGGTCGAGCCCGCCGCCGGCGACCGAGGACGGTTTCACTTCGATCGGCGACCTCGGCTGGCTCGATGACGACGACTATCTGTACATCGCCGACCGCCGGGTCGACATGATCATCTCCGGGGGCGCCAACGTCTTCCCCGCCGAGGTCGAGTCCGCTCTGACCGAGCATCCCGGAGTCGGTGATGTCGTCGTCGTCGGCCTACCCGACGACGAATGGGGCCAGCGGGTCCACGCCATCGTCGAGCCCGGAGCGGTACCTGTCGCGCCCACGCCCGACGAGTTGATCGCCTGGTGCCGGTCGCGCCTGGCCGCCTACAAGTGCCCGAAGACTGTGGAGCTCGTCGACCGGCTCCCCCGAACCGACGCCGGCAAGATCAACCGCCAACGCCTCCGCGACGAGCGAACCCAGGACACCAGCTAACGCTTGGCAGACTGGCCTACTTCGGCGGGAGCGACCCGGCGAAGGCGAGGCCGCGGTCGATCCAGCCGGCGATGTCTTCGTCGCTCGCGATCCCCTCGACCGACACGTGGGCGAAGCCCTTCATCACCCGTCCGGTGAAATCCATCTCGCGGGCGTGGGGCTGGGCCATGGCGTCGGCGTAACCGTCGGGGCCGACGCGGATCATCAGCTCGTCGCTGACCACCCCACGGCCATGTTGTTGTTGCACATGAACGCGATGCCGCCGAACATCTTCCGCTCGCTGATGCGGGCATCGCCGCTCACCACCCCGCGGATCCGCTCGGCCAGCTCAGGGTTGTAGGCCACCGACGAACGCTAGACGCGCCGCGGTACCGGTGTTCCCTCGCCCCGTACGCGCGAGGCGAAGCGGCCCTGGAGCTCGGAGGTCACCAGGCCCGGCGCGACACCACCGCCGATCACCCGACCGTCGATCTCGACCACCGGAGCAAGCTCGCCCATGGTGCCCGTGGTGAACACCTCGTCGGCTGTGTACAGCTCGGAGAGTGACACGTTGCGCTCGGTCGTCCGATGTCCGGCCATCCGCGCGATCTCTAGCACGATGCCGCGGGTGATGCCGGGTAGGCACGCGTCGCCGTGTGGCGTGATCACCTCGCCTCGGCGCACGGCGAACAGGTTGGTGGCGTTGGTCTCGGCCACGAAGCCGGCGAGGTCGAGCATCACCGCATCGTCGGCGCCGGCCAGGTCGGCCTCGATCTTGGCCAGGATGTTGTTGAGCAGGTTGTTGTGGTGGATCTTGCTGTCGAGGGTCGCCGGCGAGTTGCGCCGGATGGCCGACGACACGAGCCGCAGACCTCGGGTACCGAACACAGGGGGTTTCCATTCGGCCAGCACGATCAATGTGCAACCGGCCCGGTTGTTCGTCGGGCTCATGCCCGAGGTGACCTTGGGACCTCGGGTCAACGTGAGCCGAGCATGGGCACCGTCGTACATGGCGTTGGCGGCGAAGGTGTCGAGCACCGCCTGTTCGATGTGCGATCGTGTCGGCACCCCTTCGAATCGCAGCGCGTGGGCCGAGTCGAGCAGGCGATCGAGGTGCCGGTCGAGCGCGAAGATGCGTCCGTCGTAGGCCCGCAGGCCCTCCCAGACCGCGTCGCCGCCCTGAACCACCGAGTCGAACACCGACACGGTGGCCTCGGATCGGTGCACGAGCCGTCCGCCGACGTGCACGACGATGTCGGCGTTGCGGGGGTCGGGAAGGTCCTCGGGCCGGTAGGGGTCGGTCACGGGTGGGCTCCGGTCAGGGCGTGGGGGAGAAGTCGCTCGTAGGAGTCTCGTGCCGATGTGGCGAGCGAGCTCAGATGGTCGGGTAGCGGGGTGGTCTTCGGCATGTAGGGCGCGAAGCCCGTCGATGCGTGGGCGTTGCGGTACCAGTGCGGTGCCCATACCCCGTCCTCGGGTTTGGGGCCAGCAGGCCACGACAGCATGGCCGGGTCGAAGGCGAGGTCCAGGCGTTCACACAGCTCGCGCAGCACGCCCCCCGGGTCGAGAAGGAGAAGGCGGGCATCGACAACGGCGGGCCTCTGGCCGATCGAGTGGAGCTCGTCGAACAGCTCAGCCTGACGGGCGATGCCGATGTCTCGCATCGTCGGGTTCGGCAGCTGATCGACGATGGTCACGAGGACTTCGTACGGATCGCGGATCAGCAGCACGTTCGCAGCATCGGTCAACACGCGACGCGGGACCCCCGGAACGAGATGGTGAGCCATCTGCTTGCAGAACAGCACCGGACGATCGCCTAGCCCGAAGATGACTCGCTTGGACACCTCCCCGGCGTCGGCGGACATCGACGCCAGCACTTCGGCGGTACCCGGATGGTCGGACCGGTCACGGATCGTCGAGAGATAGTGGGCGTAGAGCGGCTCGTCGACTACCCGGGTGTCGACCCGTTGACGGAACGAGTACATGAGCGCGGTCGACACGTTGCGGGGCCCCGACCACAGGTTGATCCGGAGAGCGCCGGCGACGGGTCGCGGGCGGTCGGCAACTTCGGGTGGCCACACGACCGTGAACCGCTCGAAGACCGTCTCGATGTCGTCGTGGAACTCGAACCCCTCCAGCTCGGCCTGGCGGGCGAAGAACCGCCGGTGGCCGTCGAGCCAGTCATCACGGGTCCGGTCGCCCTCGCCCTCGTCCCACGCGAACGCGTCGTCGACCGACGACAGTGGTCCGACACGCACGTCGGTCGTACGCCACACGGCGCTGGGCGTGCCAACGCCGTCGATCAGCACGACGTGGCCGCCAACGACAGGCGGCGGCTCAGATCCGACCTCGAAGTAGCGGAGCAGCCCGGCGGTCGCCCGCTTCGGTCCGGCCAGCACCATTGCGCACAGCTCGTCGGCCATCGCGACCGTGTCCCCGAAGTACACGACGTCGTAGTGATCGGTGCTCACGTCTGGCGTGTGGCGGTACTCCGCGAAGAACGCGTCGGTGGCCGTGGAGCGCGCCATCGCCGGGAGCTCAACCATCTGCGCGGCCCCCGCCGAGCACCGACCACCCGCTGCCCCTCATGTTGCACGGTACCTCCAGGCCGTAGCTCGATCCACCGCTCTCAGCGTGACTCACACTCGGATCGGCGCTGCGCTAGGAACCGGCGCTCGGCCTCGTTGGCGCACAGTGCGAGCGCGAGGTCGTAGGCGTTCGCCGCTTCAGACCACCGCCCGAGGCGCCGGAGCAGGTCGGCACGCGCCGACGGCAGATAGTGGTAGTCGGCCAGGGATGGGTCCTCGGCCAGCTCGTCGAGCAGCACCAGTCCGGCGGCGGGACCGTCGGCCATGGCCACGGCGACGGCGCGGTTTAACTCGATGATCGGGCCCGGGTCTCGCGCTCGCAGCTCGTCGTAGATCCGTACGATCGCCGTCCAGTCCGTCGTGTCCGGGGTGCGTGCGGTTGCGTGCACCGCGGCGATGGCGGCCTGCAGGCCATAGTGGCCGAGCTGATGGGACGCGGCGTGAGCGAAGCGGCGGAGACCCGACTCGAGGGCGACCCCATCCCAGAGTCCCCGGTTCTGGTCCTGCAACATGACGGGCAGTCCGTCGGCATCGACCCTCGCCGCTCGGCGTGCGTCGGTCAGATCCAGCAAGGCGGCGAGCCCGGACGCCTCACCCTCGGACGGCAGGAGATCGGCCAGGAGGGCGGCCAGCCATCGAGCCTCGTCGCAGAGATCGCCTCGAACGAGCCCGGGTCCGTCGGTTGCCGCATGCCCCTGGGTGAAGATGAGGTACACGACGCGCAACACGGCGTCGAGTCGTTCGATGCGGTCGTCGCTCTCGGGGATCCGGAACGAGATGCCCGCAGCCCGAAGCTTGTTCTTGGCCCGGACGAGCCGTTTCGCCATCGTCGGCTCGCTCACGAGGAACGCCCGGGCGATCTGAGCCGTGGACAGGCCGCACACGGCACGAAGGGTCAGCGCGACCTGGGCGTCGGTGGCGAGCGCCGGATGACAGCAACCGAACACCAGGGCGAGCTGTTCGTCGCCGAGCGTCGACGGCTCCGATGTCGGTCGGCTCATCGTCTCGTGGATGTCGGCGAGTTTCCGGGTGAGCACGTTGTCGCGCCGAACTCGGTCGATCGCCTTCCGGCGAGCGGTCGTCACCAACCATGCTCCCGGTCGCTGCGGAGGGTTCGCTCCCCACGACTCGGCGGCCGCCGCGAATGCGTCGGCGGCAGCATCCTCGGCCAGCCCGAGGTCGCCCAGGTCCCGTACCAGCGTGGCCACCACGCGGGGCCACTCGGCGGCGAAGACCTGGGCGACCGTGGAGATCATCAGGCTGGCGGCGCCATCATCTCCATGATCGGGCGGATCTCGACCGAGCCGTAGGGCGCCAGGGGGATCTTCTCGGCCCACTCGATCGCCGTGTCCAGGTCGGGCACCTCGATGATGTAGTAGCCGCCGAGCACCTCTTTCGTCTCGGCGAACGGGCCGTCGGTGACCAGGCGCCTGCCGTCGCGGACGCGCACGGTCGTGGCGGTGTCGGTGCCGTGCAAGGGATCACCGGCGAGCCCGGCGCCGGAGCTGAACAGTGACTCCGAGTAGCTGAACCAGTGCTGCATCTCGGCGGCCGCCTCGGGTGAGTCGGGAGCCGGTCCGGCGTCGGAGCCGCTGTAGAGCAGGAACATGTAGCGCATCGCGCACCTCGTTTTTCGGGATTGGTGAACCTTCGACGAACGAGCCGAGCCGAGATGGACAAGCGGCCGGAAGATTCCTAGCGGATCTCCTGGACGTGATCGGCGAGCCAGCGGTGCGGGGAGCAGGGCCCGCCAGTGGCCGAGACACGCGGCCACGACATCGTCGCCAGCGTGGAGGACCCGTCGAGGTGGACGTAGTACGCCTCGTAGTCCTTGCGATGGGCGTCGAACCAGGCCTTGTCGTTGTTCTCAGCCAGGTTGGCGAGGAACAGCTGTGTCCCAGCAGGGAAGGCGAAGCCGTTCACACGCTCAACGTACGGGCCGAGGGGACGCCCGTCGACAGTGGCCGGCGAGCGTCCCCTCGAGCCGGGGAGGGAAACGGGTCAGGCGGTCACGATGTCGCTCTGGAGCGGGGCGAGGGCGCCGAGTAGCTCGCTCTTCTCCTGAGCCGGGACCTCGAACACGTCGAGCGACGCCGACAGGTCCTCGACCAGGGCGTTGAAGTCGGCGACGGTGACGCCCATGCCGGCATGCGACGACACCATGTCGCGGCCGGTGTACTCCTCGGGACCGCCGGTGGCGTTGGCGGTGAACTCGACCAACAGCACCTTGAGCCGTTCGAGATCGGTGTTGGCGAAGAACCCGTTGATGCGGTCGTCGGGTACCACCTGGTTGTCGACGAAGTCGGCGATGACCGCCGTGATGGCGGCATTGCCGCCCAGGCGTTCGTAGAGACTTGCCGTCGCGGCCCCGTCGCCACCGGTGTCGCCGCCGGCGGGCGCCGCGTCGTCGTCATCGTCGTCACCGCACGCGGCGAGGGCGAGGGAGAAGGCACCGAAGGCGACGATGCCCGCGGCGCCTCGGCCGAGGAAGCGCCGGCGGGACAGCAGCTTGCGGGTCTCGGGGTGCAACTCGTCCCAGGTGATCGAGCCGTCGAGCTCGCGTCGGTCATGGTCGATGGTCATGGGTCCCTCCATGGTGGATGGTGAACGTTCGACCTTCGTTCGGAGCCGACCGGCGCCCGGATTTTCCACAATCTGGGAATCTCGACGGATTTTTGGCGCGTCGCGCGCTCAGGACCGCAGCACGACGATCCCGTCGTCGGCGGCGAGCGCCAGGTCGTCGTACTTGGGTGGGTTCACGACGACGCTCCCGTCGCGGGCCCGCCGGTAGCCGATAGCGCTGTGACCAGCCGCCGAGGCCGAAGCGATGACATCGGCGAAGCACCGGCAGTCCGCGGCGCCGTATCGATCGGCCGGCGCGATCTCGATCGTCGCTCCGTCGTGATCGAACAGGTCCCGGAACAGTCCATCGAGGTCGTGGCGCTCCGAAAGCTGCGCCATCATCAGGCTGGTCAGCTCGTCGCTCACGATGAAGTCGTCCGCCCCCGTAGCCAGCGCCAGCGGCGCGTGCCGCTGCTCGAGCAGCTCGGCGACGATCCGCACCGGTCCGAGGTCTTGCGATGCCGCCGCCTGGTTGAACGCGAGCAAGGTGAGCAGCGTGGTGGCATCGGCCTGCTCGGGTTCCACGCCCTCCCGACGGCCGAGCACGATCACCTCGTGGAAGGCCTTGCGGGCGGCGTGGTTCGCCACCTCCTCGGGTCCACCGCTGTGGGCCGAGATCTCGATCAACACGTTCGATGTGGTGATCGAGCCGCGTACGGCGTCGACGTCGATCACGTGGGGATCGACGACCACCTCGAGGGTGGTGTTCGGACCGAGGAACTCGTCGAGCTCCCGCACCACCCTCGGGCCGAGCTGGCTCCAGCCGACGAGCACCATGCGGCGTGACGCGGGGTCGGCGGCGGCGGTGATCGGAGTGAGAACCGACCGCGGCGCCTGGTAGCTCGTCGGAAGGAACGCGCTGTCGTCAGATGCCACCCCGATCAACTCATCGCCCTCACGCAAGACACGGTCGGCGGGCGGGTTCAACAAGAGCTCGCCGTCGGAAGCGGCGATGCCGATGAGACTGCTCGCGGCGAACGACAGTTGGGCTCGCCCGTATGACTCGCCGACCAGTGACGGGAACGGCGCGAAGTAGATCTCGTCGCCGTCGAAGTCGAGGAGCTCGCGGAACACCTGGCCGAGGCCGCGCTGACGGCACGCCTGCGCGGTCAGCTCGGCTACCACCGCATCGGAACTGACGATGGCGACCGCTGGTCCGAGCAGCGATCGGATCGACTGTGCGGTCTGGGCGTCGTAGACCTCGGCGACGATCGGAGCCATCCCGGCGTCTTCAGATCGGAAGGTGCTGGTGGCCAGCAACGCCTTGACGACGGCCGCGTCATTGCCGCCGATGACGATGATGCTTCGAGCGCCGCCGATGTTCACCCGCTCGAGGTCACCGGTCGACGATGTGTCGCCGTGGCGACACACCAGACGCGTGGTGCGCAGATCGTCGATCTGGTTGCGCAGCGTGTCTTCCATCTCGGTCTTCTCGACGTCGGCCAGGATCACGATGGCGGCTCGGCGGCGGCTCTCGTTCGCCACGACCAGCTCGCGCACGATCGCCGGCACGCGATTGGACCAGCCGAGGATGAGGGTGTGATCGGTCTCGAGCACCGCGCTCCGGCCCTTGCGCAGCAGCTCGATCTGTTGGTCGACGGCGCTGGCGATCAGGCCGATGAGGCTGCCGGCCACGAAGATCCCGGCCAGGGTGACGACCAGACCCAGCAGGCGGGTGCCCCATCCACTGTCGGCGGCGAACGCTCCCGAGTCGACGACCCGCAACAGTGACTGCCAGAACCCTTCGGCGAATCCGAGCGAGCCGCCGCCGTTGATCCCGGTGACCTCGAACGTGGTGACAACGATCGCCGCCAGCACCACGACGCCGAGCGTGAGGACACCGAGCCAGCCGATGACCACAGATGGTCCCCGAGACAACGCCGCGTCGAACCAGTAGCGGAGTCGAGCGGTCAACGACCATCGTGATCTGTGTGGTGCCCGCCGGGTCGACGGCGCGGATGACCCGCCCCGGATGCGGCGATCCCGCGCCTGGCCTTGGCGCCGTGCCGCGCCAACCTTGGACGGTTCATCTGGTTTTGTCACGGCGCCGATGATGCCACGCCGAAGTGCCCGCGCCGGTCAGCCTCGAACGGACAGGCGGGCGATCGATCGACCTACGACCTCGCGGTGGTCGGCGCGCCATGCGGACCGGATCAGGTCGGCTGCTCCCACCATCGGCCCCGCAGGCCCGGCGCGACGACTGCGATGCTGTGGTGGTCGCACCCCGAAGACGTCAGGCGGTCACCGGGGCCGGGGGGACATGGGGGAACAGGTCGGAGAAGGCGCCCAACGTGATGCGGCGACGCACGGCGGGGTCGACGTCGTCGAACAGCTCGTGCAGGGTCTTCTGGGTGTGGCCGTAGGTGCCTTCGAGGTGCGGGTAGTCGCTACCCCACATCACGTTCTGCCAGCCCATCGCCCAGTTGGCCGCCACCGCCGAGCGGTCGTGCTGGAACGAGGCGTAGACGTTCTCGTAGAGGTACTCGCTCGGCAGCCGGCGCAGCGCCGGACGCATGGCCGAGGCGTGCTGGCGGTAGGCCTCGTCGAGCCGGTCGGCGACGAAGGGCCCCCAAGTGGCGCCGCCTTCGGACACCAGCACCTTGAGGCTCGGCCACCGATCAAAGACGCCCGAGGCGATCAGCTTGGTGACGGCGCGCTGGCCACCATAGGTGGTCTCCATGTAGTTGATGAGGGCGCCACCCGACCCCTTGAAGTACATGCCGGTGGTGCTCGACGCCTCGAGCGGCTCGGTGCCGATGTGGAAGCCGAGGACCGTGCCGGTCTCGACGAGCGCCTGCCAGACCGGCTCCCAGATGTCGGAGTTCCAGTCGGCCACGCCGAGCGGTGGGGCGACGGGGAAGAACGCGGCCTTGAACCCGAGGCCGGCGACCCGGCGGATCTCGCTCGCGGCGTCGTCGGGCACGAGCAGCGGGATCGAGGCGGTGCAGACGTAGCGAGGCGACACCGCCTGGTAGGTGATCGACCAGTCGTTGATGGCCCGGCAGCCGGCGACGAGAAGGACGGGATCGGCGATCGACGCCGTCCAGATACCGAGGGACGGGTAGATGACCTCGGCCCAGATGCCTTCCTGGTCGAGGTCCTTCAAGCGCAGATGGGGATCGTTGGCGCCCGGGGCCCGTTCCTCGACCGTGCGGCCGTCGGCATCGCGCAGGCCGCCACCGGCCATGCGGCGCCGGAACTCCTGGCCGTCGACATGCACGGTCTCGAACTTGCCGTCGTCGTCTTTGACACTTCGGGGCATACGGGCGGCCAGGTCGGCGGGCATGCTGGTCGACCACAGGTCGTCGGGTTCGCTCAGGTGGGAGTCACCCGAGTTGGCCCAGATCTTCGTCCCACTCACGCGCGGCTCCTCGCTGTCGCGACGGGGCGGAAGCGGTGGACGGTCATCTCGTCGTTCACGTGCTCCCAAACGACTTCGACCCGGTCGCCGATGCGAACGGCGTCGACGTCGCACTCGACGACGTTGGCCATCATGCGGGCGCCGGCTCCTTGGGTGCCGTCGAGCTCGATGATCCCCGACACGTATGGCACGCACCCGGCGAGCTCGGGCGCGAGGGGATGGCGGATCACCGTGAAGCTGTAAAGCGTGCCGGTGCCGGGGAGCTCGATCCACTCTCCCTCCGAGCTCTGGCACACGAAGCACACCGGCGTCGGTGGGATTCGGCACGTCCCGCACGACGAACACTTGTAGGTGCTCAGGCGCTCCCGCTTCGCCGCGTCCCAGAACGCCTGAGTGGTGTGGTTGGCGTATGTCCGGTTGCAGATGCTCGGGAACACGCCGGGGGTGAGGGTCGCTTCGTCCATCGTCGTTACCTCCGGAGCAACGTTCCACTGACCGGCAGGGCGGCGGGCCCGCCGGTGACCAAGGCGATCTCGGCGCCGTCGACCTGGTTGACCGCGGTGCCGCGGAGCTGCTCGACCGCTTCGCGTATGTGGGTCATGCCGATGATGTACGCCTCGGACAGGTTGCCGCCGTGCGTGTTCACGGGCAGCGAGCCGGTGCCGTAGCGGATGTTGCCCTCGGCGATGAAGCGACCGCCTTCGCCGATAGGGCAGAAGCCGTAGTCCTCGAGCTGCATGAGCACGAGCGGCGAGAAATGGTCATACAGCAACGCTACGTCGACATCGGAGGGCGTCACGCCGGCCATCTCGAAGAGGCGCTTGGCGACGGGACGGTGGCCCGACGAAGCGAACTCGTCGTCGGCGGCCTGGAAGTACCGGAAGATCGCCGGACCCCAGGTTCCGGTGCCGCCGTGGGCCGACGCCAGGATGTACACGGGTGGTTGGCGCAGATCCTTGGCCCGGTCCGCCGACGCGGTGACCACGGCGACCGCGCCGTCGGTCTCCATCGTGTAGTCGAACAGGCACAGCGGGTCGGAGATCATGCGGGCATTGAAGTAGTCGTCGAGGGTGAGCGGTTGGGTCTGCATCGACGTCGGCCGCTTGATTGCGTTGTCGCGCTGGCTCATGGCGATCTCGGCGAAGTGCTCGCGCTTGGTGCCGTAAAGGTGCATGTGCCGCTGGGTGAGCACCGAGAAGCTGTGCCCCGGCGAGAGCATCCCGGCGTTGGCGGTGAACGGGGCCGACGGGGGGATGCCCCCGCCGCCGTAAGCGCCTCCGCCCGCGGACATGGTGGCGTAGGCCAGCACGCCGCCGACGGCCGAACCGCCGAGGCGGCGGTTGAGCTGCTGGAGCGACATCACCGACACGCAAACGTTCGCCAGGCCGCCGTGGATGGCGGCGGCGGCGAGGCCGAGCTGGCCGGCGCAGCCTCCGCCGCCTGACGTGAGGCTGGCCGAGAAGCGCACTTCGGGCACGCCGAGGATCGACGCCACCTCGGCCGGGTCGCAGGCCTGCGAGTAGATGGCGAAGCCGTCGAGGTCTTTGACCGTGAGGCCGGCGTCGTCGAGCGCGGCCAGTACGGCCTTGCACAACATCGACATCTCGGTCTCGGGATACGACTGGCCCCGCTTGTAGTAGGGCGTGGCGCCGACGCCGACGACGGCGGCCTGATCCTTGATCGTCATGAGTTGGGTGTTTCCTCCGGAACTCCTACTGAAAATGTCATTTTCAGACCTCGGTGTCAAGTCGTTGATCCGCGACCAGCGCACGAAGGAACAGATCACACACGTAGTCCCGGGCGTCGTCCCACGTCGGACCGGGCTCGCCGTGTAGCCGGGCATCGACGAAACCGCCGACCACGCTCTGGATGGCGAGGGCGTCGAGCTCGGGATCGGCGCTGCCGAAGCGACCGCTCCGCGCCCCAAGGTCGAGCACGTCGGCGAGGATGCGGCGGGTCGCGGCGAGCCCCGCGACCTGGGCGGCGCGGAAGCCCGCGGCGCTGCGAGCTTCCGGCGACGACAGGACCTTCGACTGGGCGGCCCGACGGTTGTCATAGGCGACCGCGAGGTAGTGGTGGACCCATGCCCGGAGGGCATCGACGGGGTCGTTGGCCTCGGCAATGACTCGCGCCAGCTCGGCCGCCACCCGGTCGTGGGCGGTCCGGTACATGTCGAGGATCAGATCGTCCTTTGACGAGAAGTGGCGGTAGAAGGCTCGCGTCGACAGGCCGGCCTCGGCCAAGATGTCGTGCACCGACGCCGTCGGTCCCTCGCGACCGACGAGGCGGTAAGCGGCGCGCAGGATCGCTTGGCGGTCGCCGTCCGCACTGCCCGGCGTCAACCGACGATCTTTCGCTCGCGCAGGTCGGCGATGGCAACCGCGTCGTAGCCGAGCTCGGCGAGGAGCAGGTCGGTATGGGCCCCCGCCAACACACCGGGCAACGCGCGTGTGGTCGAGCGCGAGAACGCCACCAACGGGGCCATGCGGGCGTGGTCGCCGAACGTGTGGTGCTCGACGTCGGCGAGCAGGCCCGACGCGCGGCCGAAGCTCTCGTCGTCGAGCAACTCCTCGACCGACTTGGTGGTGACCGCGACACATCCGACGCCGTGGCCGAGCAGGTCGCGCTCCCAGTCGAGTTGGCCGCGGCTCGCGAACACCGAGGCCAAGACGTCGGCGAGCCCGGCATCGTTGGCCGCTCGGGAGGACCGGTCGGCGAAGCGGGCGTCGGCGGACAGATCGACGTGACCGGCCAGTGCGGCGACGAGCGGCTCCCACTCGTCATCCGCGGGCGCGGCGAGGAACACCCACCCGTCGCTGGTGTCGTAGCTGCGGTACAGGGCACCAAGGCCGCGAAAGTCCGGTCCCGGCGCCGGCTCGGCGGTGGACCCGGTGAAGTCGACCGCCTGGGCGGACATGGCGTGAGCGCCCGTATTGAGCATCGTCGTAACCATCTCCTGGCCGCCAGCGCCACGGGCTCGCGCGAGCACTCCGAGAGCGAGCGCCGTCGCCACGCCCAGCGCCGCGAACCCGTCGGATTGGGCGTTGGCTGCTGTGGTGGCGTTGTTCAGTTGCTGGGACCGGCGCATGATCGCGGCCATGTCGATGGAGCCGTCGGACGTCCCGCCACCGCCCAGGTTGGTGAGCCCAACGCCGGTCGCGGCACCGATGCTCGGTGCGTACGCGGGCCGGTGCCCGGCCGGCGCGCCCACCCCGTAGCCCGGCGCGTTCAGGTACACGAGATCGGGGTTGACCGCCCGAAGGGATGCTTCGTCCACTCCCATGCGGGCCGCGGCGCCGGCCCGATACCCCTGGAGGACGACGTCGCAGCGGCGGGCCAGTTCGTGGATGATCGCCAGGCCTTCGGGAGCGTGGGCGTCGATGCAGATGCTCTCCTTGCCCTGCATCACCTTGGCGCCTCCGGACTCGGGAAAGGTGATGATCTTGCGGATCGGGTCGCCATCGAGTGCCTCGACCTTGAGGACCCGCGCTCCCAGGTCGGCGAGCAGCGTCGATCCGTGCGGTGCGGCGAACAGGACCGCGAGCTCGAGGATCGTGACCCCGGCGAGCGGCAGCGCCGACGTGTCGGCGGCCGGCGTGGCCGCGGCCGATGGTGGCGCCCATCCCGACAGATCGCCGTGCTCGTCGAGGCGCGGCGCCGACCTGGTGGGTTCGCCGGGTGTCGCCCGCATCTGCACGAGCGGGCCGGGCTGGCGTACCGGACCGCGCTCGCTGTCGTGGAGCTCGATCACCATCTCGTCGTGGTTGAGCTGAGCGTGGTCGAGGATCGAGGTGCCGCTGCGGAACGGTTCGGCGAACACGTCGGGATCGGTGGCGAAGATCTCCTGCCACTCGGCAAGGGTCTTGGTCCGCGCCGCCTCGAGCATCTTGATCCACAGCCCGCGCCGGTGCTCCTGGTCGGCGAACACCGGCATACCCGCCCACTCGGGGTCGGTGAACATGTCGGCCAGACCCAAGGCCTTCATCAAGGCGACGAACAGGTGTGGGGCGACCTGGGCGAACTGCAGCCAGTGCCCGTCCTTGGTGAGCGCGATGAGAAGGAAGTAGGGGAACGGTGACGTGGGAATGCCGTCGGCGTCGTAGATCGGCGTGCGCTGGAAGGCGTCGGGCCACTTGCTGGCGATCACGTACTCGATCCAGCTCCAGGTGTCGAGCGACAAGAACGCCTGCAGCAAGCTGGTCTCGACCCGCTGACCGCGGCCGCTCGATTGGCGTTCGTGGAGCGCGGCGAGGGTGCCCTGGAGGGCCACCTGGCTAGCGGAGAACGAGAACCAGGGGACGGTCACGAACGGCGGGTGGGGCGCCCGGTGCATGGGGGCGAAGATGCCCATGACGCCGAGCTTGGCCGCGACAAGGGCCTCGTAGCCCTGGACGTCTCGGTAGGGGCCCGTGCGGGGGAAGCCGGTGATCGAGGTCATCACCAACCCGGGGTTCGCCGCGGCCAGCTCGTCGTAGGCGAGACCGAGGCGCTCGATGACGCCGGGTCGGAACGTCTCGATCATCACGTCGGCGGCCTCGGCCAGCTCACGTACCTGCGCCTGGCCGGCGGCGGTGCGGAGATCGGCGACCAGGCTCTGCTTGCCCCGGGCCCAGAACGGGAACCCCGGTTGGTCGCGCATCGGCGAACCGCCGGGCGGCTCGACCCAGACCACATCGGCACCGTGATCAGCGAACAGCTGGCTGACCTGCGCGCCGACCCGTGTCGGGGACAGGTCGATCACCCGCAGTCCGTCGAGCGCTCCCATGTGCAGTCCCCTGTGATCGTCGCGTGCCGCGAACGCTAGGAACCGCGGCGTCAAAGCGCAAACGGCGTTTTCACTGCTCGGTCTGCCGTCGTCTGGGAGAGTGGGAGGATGACCCACCGCCATGTACCCACGCTCGTCCTCGTCCTGATGGCCGTCGCCCTCGCCGGGGCGGGGTGCGGAGACGACGACGACGATTCGACTAGTCCCCCGGACAGCTCGACGAGTGATGCCACCGAAACGACCGCCGCCGACGTGGCGGTGGACACCACGACCACCACGGCCGCCCCGGTCGACACCACGACCACCGCTCCCGCGCCCGCTGCGGTTCCCGACTACGGGCGGATTGTCGAGATCCTGGCCTCCGACGAGCTGAACGGGCGCAACGACGCCACGCCCGAATCGGTCGCCTCCCAGGACGCGATCATCGACGAGCTGGTCCAGTTCGCCCAGCCGCTCGCCGGGTCGGCCGATGACCGCGAGGCCTACCGGGCGCCGTTCGGGGGTGGAACGAACGTGCTCGCCGTGATCCCGGGAACGGACCTGGCGGGCGAGTACGTGGTGGTCGGCGCCCACTACGACCACCTCGGCAACGAGTGCCGGTACCTCGATGACGTCGACGTCATCTGCAACGGGGCCACCGACAACGCCACTGGTGTGGCGGCCGCCCTGGTGGTCGGGCGGGCGCTGGCCGAGGGAGACACGCCGCCGCGCCGGTCGATCGTGCTGGCGTTCTGGGACATCGAGGAGGACAGCCTGGGCGGCTCCGCCGCGTACGTGGCGGCTCCGCCGGTGCCGCTCGCGCAGACGATCGCCTACGTCAACTTCGACATCCAGGGCGCGAACCTGTCGCCGTCGCTCGCCAACCTCACCGTGATGGTCGGCGCCGAGACCGGTGGGCCGAACCTCCTCGCGGCGGCCGAGCGGGCGACCGCGGCATCGACGCTGGACACCGCGAGCTTCAGCCTGCTGTTCGGCCAAGGACGCAGCGACCACGCCAACTTCGCCAGCGCAGGAGTGCCGACGGTGTTCTTCACCGACGCGAATTCGCCCTGTTACCACACCACCGGAGACGATCTCTCCATCGTCGACTTCGACAAGCTCGGCCAACAGATCGCCACAGCCGTCGCGCTCACTTCGGACCTGGCATCGACCGAGGATGTCCCGGTGTTCGATGCCGCGGCTCCGCTGGCGTCGTTCGCCGATGCCGAGACCATGCTCGCGGTCCTGGGGATGGTCGAGCCCGACCTCGGCCTGTACCCCGACAGCGTCGTTTCGTTCTACGACGGTTTCGTCGCCGAGCTCCAGTCGGTCGTCGCCGAAGGCGACGCGCAGTTCGACCAGGCCGACGTGACGGTACTTCTGGGGGGTTCGGTGCAGCTCGTGGAAGCCCTCACGACGGGCGACTGCGAGGGCTTCCTCGACTGAGTCCTCGACTGAGTCCTCGACTGATTCCGGGAATCCGCCGGCCGATCAGGCCCGATTCGACAGCGCACGCCACAACGACCGGTAGCTCCGATACGTGATGGCGTCGGTGGTCCAGCCCGCGGTGTCGAGCTCGTGCTGCAGGGCGGGCAAATTGCGCCACGGGATCCCGGGGTCGACATGGTGCGCCAGGTGCCAGCCGGTGTTGTAGGGCACGAACCAGAACCTCGGAAGCCACGACTGGCGCACGTGATGGGTGGTGAGTCGCTGATCGGCGCTCGCCATCATGCCGCCGTGCTCGGCGACAGCCCGGAGCCGGTTGAGTACCCGCCACGCCGTCATCCAGGGGAGCAACCACAAGAACACGTAGAGCTCGGGCCGGCCGAATCCCGTCGCCACGGCGACGAGAGCGATCTGACAGCCGAAGATCTTCAGCGCCACCGGTCGAGACGACGGTTTACGGATCGCGGCGAGCAGAGGAGTGAGGTTCTTCCAGCCCGAGATGCCGATGACGTCTCGGAACAGCTTGCGGGCGAAGGACCGCCGGGTGATCGGGTAGTGGGCGTACAGCGCGGTGTCGGGCTCGTTGGGTCCGAGGGCGTCGCGGTGATGCGCCATGTGCCCGCGGCGGTAGAGGTCAACCGGGTTGAACGCCGGGTAACCGAGCAACCACCGGCCGATCGTGTCGTTCAGCCGCTTGTTCGCGAGTAGTAGCCGGTGAGCGGACTCGTGGGCCAAGATCAGGAGCCGGGCGAACGCGCTTCCCTGCAGGGCGACCGCGGCGATCCAGGCCGCGGGGTGGTCGATCCACACCGCGGCGGCCACGGTCGCGATGATCTGGGCCCAGACCGCGACGACGGTGAGCGCGTTGCGCCACGACGCGATGTGCCTGAGCTCGTCACGGAGCTCGGGACGCGGGCGACCGTCGTCGAGCAGGCGCTCGGTCGGCAACACTTCGGGAAGCCGATCGGCGCTCGGAGCCATCCCCGGCGCCACAGCACGAGGTTACCCGCGGGTCAGTGCCACCTGCTCGGCGACCGATGTGCCCCACGAGTGGAGGCGCTGCCAGAGGCGCTCACGGGTGGGGGCGAAGTTGTGCATGTGGGCCATCTGCGGGCAGATGTAGACGGTCACGTCGGTCGACGACCGGTAGGCACGCGGCTCACCCCACACGTCGGGCACCACGTCGCGTTCACCGACGCCCACGAACACCGGCACGGTGATCGCCGCCGCCTCCGAGGCGATCATGCCCGGCGTGATCATCAGGCTGGCGCAGGCAGGAACCGTCGCCGACCGCCACGACGCCAGCGGTCCGCCGGCCATCCCGGCCATGTCCTGGGCCGCGAGGCCCGGCTCCTGCGCTTCGTGGTGGAAGGCCCAGGTGAACGGGTGCTCGTCGGCGCTGACCGCGCCCATGTCGGGCAGCGCGCCGTCGCGCAGCATGGTGAACGAGCCGGGGAAGCCCGACCGGGAGATCCAGGGCATCACCATCGTCGGTGCCCCCGGCTTGGTCGGGACCTCGGTGTAGACCGCGCCGGACCCGAGGATTCCGACACCGTCGAACACCCGGTGGTGGGCCTGGGTCGCGATCGTGAAGGTTCCACCCATCGACTGGCCGAGCGCGAGCGCCACCGGGTCGGCGATCGGCGCCAAGCTGTCGAGTCCGGTGGCGAGACGGGCGAGGACGTTGCGCACTGTCGCGGCGTTGCCGGCGGCGATGGTCTCGAAGGTGTGGACGTCGGGGTCGATGGCGGTCGACTCACCCACTTGGAGGTGATCGCACGTGACGAATATCCACCCCCGCGCGGTGTGCCACGCCGCCTGCCCGCCGGGAGTACGCGCCGGCACGTCCATCGACCAGTAGGTCCGGTTGTACCCGCCGCCAGGAAAGCCGAAGCACACGATCGGCGCCGACCCGACGCTCGAGGGGTCGGGCAGGTGGACCGTCGCCACAGTGTGGTGTCGACCGGGCAACCCCACGACGTCGGTGACGTCGGTCGTGATGTCGATCGTGGGCATTCGCTACTGCCTTCCGTAGTTGATGCCGAGCCAGCCACGCCGGCCGAGTTCGGGGTTCAGCACGTCGTCGCTCCACAGGACCTGCCCGGTGGTGACCGCCGGGTCGGCGAGCACCACGCGGATGGTCGCCTCGGCGAAGTCCTCGGGGCTGGCCCATTCGGTGTTGCCCGGCATGGCGACTTCGTTGCCGGGCGTGATTATCGGCTCCGACGGCAAGAGGCAGTTGACGGGGATCCCGTGGGGCGCCAGCTCGAAGGCCACGCATTGGGTGAGGTGGTGCATGGCGGCCTTGTTGCCGCCGTAGCCGAACAGCATCGGGCTGCCCGGGTTGGGCCATGGTCCCTCGCCGGGCGTGACGCCGGCGAACGAGCTGACGTTCACGATCCCGCCGCGCCCGAGGGTGAGCATGTCGGGCAGCACGAGCTGCATCAGCCGGTAGGTGGCGAACAGCCCGATCTCGAGGTGGCGCCGGAAGCCGCTGATCGGGAACGTCACGAACGAGCCCGGAACCGCCGTGAACGAGCCGTAGGTCACCGGCGGCGTGCGCGGCTTGTTGCC
>CAYMJU010000167.1:0-5783 GCA_964390555.1 uncultured Acidimicrobiales bacterium
GCGCACGCCGCCCTGGTCGTCGAGGACGTAGCCACGGACCCGGGGATGGTCACGGAAATACCCGTTGAGCACGTCGGCGACCGTTGCGCCCGCGACGGTCGCCGGTGGGCACGGGACGGCCCGGGCGAGCTGGCGCGTGAAGCGCACGAGAGCCACGCCGCGACCGTAGCGCGCCGACTCGCGTCAGGTCTCGGGGGAGACCATGGTGAGGAAGGCGCGGCGGTGGCGGGCGGAGCCGCGCATCTCGAGCCGGCCGCGTTGGCGGAGCTCCGTCGCGCTGTAGCGGCCCTGCCGGAGTCGCGTGAGAGCGCCGACCGTGCTGCGGACACGCACGTCGGGCGCCGCTGCGGTGCCCGCCACGACCTCGGCCCGACGGGCCCCCGGGGCCACGACGAGGGTGAACGAGCCGGCGTCGAGGGTTAGCTCGGCGACCAGCCCGTCAGGGGGCAGGGACTCGGGCCGGACGAGGAACAGGGTCCCGATCCGGTCGAAGTGCTCGGGCTGATTGTCGCCTGGTACCGGGCGATCGACGAGAGGCAGACCCCAGCGGGCCAACCCGGCGACAGCGGGCCACAACTCGCGACCACGAGGGGTCAGGGCATAGCCGCCCGTGGTCGCCTCGATCACGCCGGCGGCGGCCAGATCACTGAGCCGTCGAGCGAGCAAGGTGGGCGACAAGTCGGGTAGGTCGGCGCGGAGCCTCGAGAACCGGCGCGGCCCGTCGAACAGGTCGCGGACGATGAGCAGCGACCAACGCTCGCCCACCACATCGAGGGCGCGCGTGAGCGGGCAACACTGGGCGTACGGTCGAGCCACAGTTGCATGGTACAGAATCTGTATCTAACGTCGAAAGCTCCCGACCCTGGAGGTTTCGTCATGCCCATCCGTGAGAGCTACGCGCACGGCGTCCCGTGCTGGATCGATCTCGCCACGCCAGACACCGACGCCGCCAAGGCGTTCTACGCAGCGGTGTTCGGCTGGACCTACATCGACAACCCGACACCCGACGGCGGCGCGTACGTGATGGCCCAGAAGGATGGCAACGAGGTCGCTGGGATGATGAAGATCGGCGATGGCGCGGGTGAGGGCGCGATGCCGCCGGTGTGGAGCACCTACATCTCCGTCGACGACATCGACGCCACGTTTTCCAAGGTCGCTCCGGCCGGTGGCCAGGTGATGATGCCCCCGATGGACGTGATGGACCACGGGCGCATGTCGTTCGTATTCGACCCGACCGGTGCGGCGATCGGCTTCTGGCAAGCCGGTGCCCACCACGGCGCCCGGCTGATCAACGAACCGGGGTCGCTGTGCTGGAACGAGCTACAGACGCCCGATGTTCCCCGGGCCGCCAAGTTCTACGCCGACGTGCTCGGGTGGGGCACCCAGAGCATGGACATGGGTGAGGGAATGGACTACACGATCTTGACCGTCGGCGAGGACGGGATCGCGGGCGCCATGAACCCGCCGATGGAGGGTATCCCACCGCATTGGAGCGTGATCTTCGCTGTCGACGACGCCGACGGTGCTGTCGCCCGAACCACCGCGGCGAAGGGGTCGATCCTCGCCGAGCCCTTCGACATTCCGGTCGGCCGCGCCGCCGCGCTCGCGGACCCATTCGGCGCCATCTTCCAGGTGATCAAGCTCGCCGAGCAACCCCCCACGTACTGACCCCGGGTCAGGCGGGGGGAACGTCGGCCGGCGTCGGCGCCACCTCGGCCTGGACCGTGGTGAAGCGGCGGATGAGGGTCGCGGCGAGGCCTTCGACGCTCCCGCCGCCGCCGGTGACCAACACCTCGGGCATGACGTCGATACCGCCCTCGGCGATGGCGTTGATCGCGGCCACGAGTGCGGTGGCTTGGGAGCCGAGGGCCTGCTTCTGGGCCTCGAATCCCTCGGCGCGGGCCAGGCCCTGCGCTTCGATCGCCCGCGCTTCGGCCAAGCCGACGGCTTCGGTGCGGGTCGCTTCGGCGGCGCCGACCACCTCGACCTTGGTCGCTTCGGCCCGGCCGATCGCTTCGATCCGGCTGGCATCGGCGCGGCCGATCACCTCGACCTTGGTGGCTTCGGCGCGAGCGGTCGTCTCGACGTACGCGGCCTCACCCCGAGCCTGAGCGGCCCGGGCCTCGGCGGTGTTCGAGTTGATCTCGATCGACACCTGCGAGGTCGCGAGTTGGCCCTGCATGTCGGCGGTGCCTCGCGCCTTCTCGACCTCGATGCGGGCGTTCTGGGCCTCGCGCTGCTCGTGGAACGTCGCCTTCTCCTGCTTGGCGATCTCGCGCTCGGTCAGGACCTTGACCAGCTCCTCCGGGAACACCACGTCTTGGATGTACACGCCGCGGGTCTCGACCTCGTAGCTCTTCAGGTACTCGGTGATGGCGTCGAGCGCGGCGGACTGGACCTCGTCGCGGGTCTCGATGAACCGCACCGCCTCGAGCCGCTGCAGGGTGTTGCGGAAGTGGTTGCCCACGGCCGACTGCAGCACCTCGTTCACCAGGTTCTGCATGGTGCCGACCATTGAGATCACCTTCGGGGCTTTGGTGTCCGAGACGTGGATCTGCACTTGCAGATCGATGGTGAACACGAAGCCCTCGCGGCTCTTGCCCTCGATCGGGCTCAACGCGTGGTCGAGGTTGTGGGCCTGGCTCACCATGCTCGCCCAGTTGAGGGTGAGTATCGACGTCGGCACGATCTCGGCCGCGTAGATGCGCGGGTTGATCGGGTACTTGCCGGTGCGCAGCGGCTCCTGCCAGATGCCGCGCCGGCCCGGCCGCACGATCGACCCGAACTTGAATTCCGAACCGCTGGTGTCGAGCGTCGGCAGACCGACGAACGCCTTGATCACCGCAACCTCGCCTTGGCGCACCACCAGCATCGGCACCATCTCGACGCTCACGAGGAACGGGTTGAGCAGGTAGGCGCCGTACAGCAACGAATCGTGCTGGAGACCGATGCGGCCGCCATGGCTCATGAAGGCCTGGAAGTCCTGGTAGTTGTTGTGCAGCTCGTTCTTGCGGCCGAGCAGGGTGTCGATGATCTCGGCGTCGCTGGCGCCGCTGTCGGTCATGGCGATCACGTCGTCGAACCGGCCCAGCCGGCTCGCGATGTCGCCGGCCGGCAGCGGCTCGCCCTCGAGCGCAGTGACGACGCCGACCATGTCGGTGGCACCTTGCGGCGAGATCACCGTGACCTGCAGCCGGGCCGGGTCGAGGCCGAACACCTCGGGCACCAGCACGCCGCCCGATCCCTTGGCCATGGCCTGGAGCTCGCTCGACACCGGCGCGCCGTAGGTACGGCTGGCAGTGATCACGAGGAACGCAGCGGGGTGGATGGGGGCGAGCGTGCCCGGGGGGAGCACGGGTCGCTGCACGCCCTTCTGGCCGCCGTTGGCCAGGAACGCTTGAAGGTCGGTGAAGTTCCCGAACGCCTCGTTGAATTCGGCGCTCTTGGCGCCGATGGCGATCGGCTCGCCGACTTGGGCGATCACCACGCCTATCTCCCCGGCGGGCACCTGGACCCACGGGTGCTTGGTGACGGCGAACACCGGCCACAGCTTGAAGCGGAGGCCGGGCATGAGCAGCCGCGCCTGGTAGCCGGCCTCGCCGCGTGTGGCGACGGGGTTGGCGTCGCCGAGGCTGCGCACGGCGAGGCGCTTGTTGACCAGACCGACCTCGGCCGGGCCGATGCTGTGAAACGACTTGGCGACCGCCAGCGCGGCGATGACCAAGATGACGATGATTGCGATGACGATGATCGACATTGCCGAACTCCTCTGTTCCGGGTCCACGGCCGAGGCGCGGACGCAATCGGTTCTGAATGCCGACCAGTCTTCCCGGCTTGCCAGGCAGTGTTGAACCCGTTCTCGCGAACTTGTATTCAACCTGCCTTACTTCACGTTGTACGCCCGCGGCCCCCGGACGTCAAGCGAAATCGCGCCGCCTCGAACTCAGGAACCGGTGTAGTGACGGTCGGCCAGCGTCAGTGCCTCGTCGATCACGGTCAAGGCCTGGCGCACGTCGTCGGGTGCCGACGTGAGCGGCGGGGTGACATGCACCCGGTTGAAGTGGGCGAACGGCCACACGCCGTTGGCCTTGCACCGGTTCACGACGTCGGTCACCGGGGCGGCGTCGGCACCGGCGGCGTTGTAGGGCACGAGCATCTCGCGCGTCGCCCGGTCCTTCACCAGCTCGATGGCCCAGAAGCAACCCAGGCCGCGGACCTCGCCGACCGAGGGGTGGCGCTCCTTGATGGACCGCAGCTCGGGACCTATCACCTGCTCGCCGAGCCGGCGGGCCTGGCCGATCACGTCTTCGTCCTGGAATATCTCGATCGAGGCCGCCGCCGACGCGCAGGCCAGCGGGTGACCGGAATAGGTGAGTCCGCCGGGGTACTGGCGGTCCTTGAACGTGTCCGCGATGCGCCGGCTGATGATGACGCCACCGAGGGGCAGGTAACCGGAATTCACGCCCTTGGCGAAGCAGATGAGGTCGGGGGTGACGTTCCACCGGTCGACCGAGAACCACTCGCCGCATCGGCCGAACCCGGCCATGACCTCGTCGGCGATCATGACGATCCCGTGGCGGTCACAGATCTCGCGGACGCCGGCCAGATATCCATCGGGCGGAACCAGGATGCCGTTCGTGCCGACGACCGGTTCGAGGATCAGCGCCGCGATGCCGGCGGCCCCCTCGACCATCAGCACCTCCTCGATGTGCTGGAGGGCGCGGGCACACTCCTCGGCTTCGGTCGACGCATGGAACGCCGAGCGGTAGAGATAGGGGCCCCAGAACCGAACCACGCCGGGTTGGCCGGGCTCGCTCGGCCAACGCCGCGGATCGCCGGTGAGCGCGATCGAGCCCGCGGTCGCGCCGTGGTAGCTGCGATACGCGGCCATGACCTTGTGTCGGCCGGTGTGCAGGCGGGCCATGCGCACGGCGTTCTCGGTCGCCTCGGCCCCGCCGTTGGTGAAGAACACCGTGTCCAGATCGCCCGGCGCGAGGTCGGTGATGCGCCGGGCGGCCTCGCTGCGGGCGGCGTTGGCATGGAACGGCGCGATCGTGCAGAGCTCACCGGCCGCCTGTTGGATCGCCGCCACCAACCGAGGGTGCTGGTGGCCCAGGTTCATGTTCATGAGCTGGGCCGACATGTCGAAGTACCGCTTGCCGGTGTCGTCCCAGAACCAGCTCCCGAGAGCGCCGGCCACCACGACCGGCTTGATCGCCCCCTGGACCGACCACGAGTGGAACACGTGGGCGCGGTCGTTGGCGTAGGCGGTGTCGAGCGGAAACAGGTGCTCCGCGGAGGCGATCGGATTGTCGAGCGCGGTCATGGAACAACGCTACCGGCGACCGCGGGGCCGTGCTCGGGCCTAGCGACCGGAAGGAGAAGCATGGATGAACGCGTGGTGCTTCCCGGTGGTGCAGGTGGGAGGGTCCGATCTTGGGACCGGGTCGATGTCGGTGTCGAGGGCGACGAGAGGGTGTTCGGAGACGAGTCGGGGGACGACGAGATAACCGGCAGCGCGCGAGTCGTTCGGACGTGAGCGCTGCTCAGCATGGGGGAGAGCCATGCAGCGCGGTCAGGTGGCGAGGTCGAACAGGTTCGGCGGATCCGGGGGCGGGTCGGGTTCGCGGCCTGGCGGTCCGGTGTTGCGCCATACCGTTGGGGGTGGGCGGGTGCCGACCAGCCATCCGTTGGCGGTGTGGATGTCGGTTGTGCCGTCGGCGTTTTGTCGGATGGTGAGGAGGCGGTGGTCGAGGTCGTCGTGGTGGCCGTTGGCGTAGCAG
>CAYMJU010000168.1:0-29337 GCA_964390555.1 uncultured Acidimicrobiales bacterium
GGTTCCGAGCCCGTCAGGGACCAGGCCCCTGCGGGCGAACACCTCGATCAACCGCGCCGTGTCGGCCATGATCACCAGGTCACACGCCAGTGCGATGTGAGCCCCGACGCCGGCCGCGGTCCCGTTGACAGCCGCGATCACCGGTAGCTCGCAGTCCATGATCGCGGGGATCAGCTTGAGATGACCTTCGAGCATCATCCGGCGCGGTTCGCCGACCGCCAATTCGGGAGCGTCGGCCGGTCGAGGGGCGTAGACCCGATCCGTCGAGATGTCTGCACCCGGGCAGAACATCTTGGTACCGCTGGCCGTCAGCACCACCGCCCGGGCGTCGAACGTACCGTTCAATGCGTCCAGCAGGTCGCGAATTCGATCGCGACACGCCGGGGTCAACGCATTGCCCCGCTCGGGCCGGTCGATCGTGATCCACGCCACGTCGTTCTCGATACGGAACCGGATCTGCTCGTCGAGCGGGCGGTCGTCAGCCATCAATCCCCCCTGATACGGGTGCACTCCTCGTGCCGTCGCAGTCTGGCCTAGGTTCGTTGGCGCCGGCCACGTCGACGGGACCAGAATCTCGCATGGTCGATCGTCTTCCCACGCCGCCGCACCGGGTGCTCGCCTCGGGCCTCCGGTTCCCCGAGGGTCCTGTCGTGTGCTCGGACGGATCGGTGCTCGTCGTCGAAACCCGCGGCGGCACCATTGCTCGGATTCCGCCGGGCGGTGGCGTCCCCGTGGTCGTCGCCGACCTCGGGCGGCAACGGTGGGGCGGTCCGAACGGCGCGGCGTTCGGGCCCTCCGGCGCACTCTTGGTCTGCCACAACGGTGGATTCCCGTGGAACGAGGTGGCGCCTGACCGGTGGACGCCGATCGATCCAGTCACCGGGTCGATGGCGCCACCCGACCATCACGGTGGCTGGATCGAACTCGTGGACCCGGTCACCGGCGACCACCACGTCGTGGTCGACTCGTGCGGCGGACATCGTTTCGGCGGTCCGAACGACATCGTGGTCGACTCGACCGGGGGCTACTGGTTCACCGACTTCGGCAAGGACCTCGGGCGCACGACGATGAAGAGCGGCGTGTACTACGTGGCGCCAGAGGGTGGCACGGTCGTCGAGGTTCTGTATGGGATGAACGGCGCCAACGGTATCGGCCTGTCCCCCGACCAGGCGACGTTGTATGTCGCCGAAACGACCACCGGACGCCTGTGGGCCTATGACCTGGACGGTCCAGGTGTCGTGCCCGACGGGGCCCGGTCCGGCCGTTGCCTGGTCAGCCTGCACGCCCACTTCGACTCGCTCGCGGTCGAGGAGAGCGGCCGCATCTGCGTCGCCGCCATCAGTGACGGCATCTGCGTCGTGGAGCCCGACGGGAGCAACCATCACTTCGTGGCCATGCCAGACAACGTGACGACCAACGTGGCGTTCGGTGGGCCAGATCGTCGGACGGCGTACGTCACGCTGTCCGGCTCGGGCGAGCTGTTGGAGGTCGATTGGCCCCGCCCAGGCTTGCCGCTGGCGTTCGCGGATCAAGCCGAGCACTGACTCGGCCCCCTTCGAGAGGTTTGGGTCGAGAGGTCTGGGTCGAGAGGTCTGGGTCCAGGGCCAGTGGCCGTGCGGCCTCGTAGGCTCGCCGGGTGACGACCATTCGCCCGACGAGTTCCCGTCGCTCGGTGAAGCTTCAGCCCCGGATGCCGACGGGGTCTGGGGGTGCGCGGACCAAGGCGACAGCTCTGATCGGTGTCGCTCGCCTCGTGTCGCGGCCGAGAGGATCCACTGTCGTCTTGGTGGGCTCGCCCCGTGAGGCCTGGGGCATCAGCTCGCGGGGATCGCGATGACCGACGATCTCGGTGCTGGCGCCGCCGGTGCTGAGGTGCGCGACCTTCGGCGCCGACTCGGAGTAGCTGGATATTCGACGTCACCCGATCCGGTTGACCACTACGGCTCGGGCACGGAGGGAGCGGTGCGACAGTTCCAATCGCGCCGTGGTCTCGACGTCACCGGGCAGTGCGACTCTTCGACATGGGCTGCTCTCGTCGAAGCCGGGTTCCGGCTCGGTGATCGCATGCTCTATCTCCACGCACCGATGATTCGCGGCGATGACGTCCACGACGTCCAGCTCGACCTATCCGCTCTCGGCTTCCATCACGGTCGCGTGGATGGCATCTTCGGTCCGGCTACTCGCGACGCTGTCGCTGAATTCCAGCGCAACGTTGGCCTCACCCCAGACGGTGTCGTGGGTCCCGACACCATCAGCGCGCTGCGACGGCTGCGGCGCCGGCCGGGCACGTCGACCCCGGTCGCGTCGGTACGTGAGCGCCATGAGCATGCGCCCGGACCTCGTGGACTCGCTGGGCTGCGCCTCGTTCTCGGCGACAGCGGCTCCGCGGCCACCGTGCTCGGCGCGGTGACCCGTGGGGTGCGGGGCCAAGGAGCGGTGGTCCTGTCGATGAGCCATCCCGACGGCTCCGTGCTCGCGGCGACCGCCAACCGATTCAGAGCCGAGGTCTTCATCGGTATCGAGCTGTCAGTCGAGGCCGAGATGACAGCCAAGTACTTCCGAACCGACGGTTTCGAGTCACGATCTGGTCGTGATCTTGCGCGCGATCTTGCTGACACGCTGGCTCGTACTGTTGGCGCGCACTCGCCGTCGATTCAAGGGATGCGTCTGGCGGTGCTTCGCGAGACCCGCATGCCCGCCGTCGTTCTGCGCCTCGGGCCGAGCTCGGCGATCGTGCCTCGAGCGGCACTCGTTTCTGAAGCTGTAGTGGAGGGTTTGATCGGCTGGCTGTCGAGGGACCCGGACCGCCAGCTGTGAGGGTTGACCACAGCTTTTCTCACAGCCTGTGGACGGTCTGTCAACTAGAACTCGATGGTGCGAGTTTGCGTCGACTCGATCATACGTTCGATCGCCTGGGTGCCGGGGTGTCGACTATGACAGCAGCCTATAGATGCGTTCGAGGTCGTCGAGATCCGCGAAATCTATGGCGATCCGCCCCTGGCGGGAGCCGAGATCGATTCGAACCCTCGTCGCGAGGCGCTCGGCGAGCAGTCCTTCGAGCTCGAGCAGCGCGGGCTCCCGGTTGGTGGTGCGCGGCGCCTGGCCCTCGCTCGTCGGCGCCGGAGCGGGAGCATCGGCTACGGCCTCGCCTGGTTCAGGATCTGGCCGGCAGCGAGCCTCGGTCTGGCGCACACTGAGGCCCTCGCGAACGATCGCACGGGCCATCTCCATCCGCGCGTCGTCGTCGTCGAGGGCGAGAAGTGCCCGCGCATGCCCGGCACTGAGGAGTCCGTCGATGAGCATGCGGTGGACATCGGGGGGTAGCTGTAGAAGGCGAAGGGTGTTGGCCACGGCCGAACGCGAGCGCCCGACACGTGTCGCCACCTGATCATGGGTGAGGCCGAAGTCATCGACGAGCTGCTGATAGGCGGCCGCCTCCTCGAGCGCGTTGAGGTCCTGGCGATGCAGGTTCTCCACCACCGCCTGTTCCAGTGATGCGACATCGACGACGTCACGCACGATCGCCGGTATGTACTGCAGACCCGCTCGCCTCGCGGCCCGCCAGCGTCGTTCTCCGGCGACCAGCTCGTATCCGTCGTCGGTAGGCCGAACAAGAATCGGTTGGAGAACCCCCAGCTCACGAATCGACGCCGTGAGGGCTACAAGCGTCTCCTCGTCGAACTGCTCACGTGGCTGGAAGCGGTTCGGAACCACGCTGCCGATTGGAATCTCGACAAGCTGGGCCCCGTCGCGGTGTGCAGCCAACTCACTCGGAATCAGTGAGCCCAAGCCGCGCCCTAAGCCACTACGTCGCTGCACGCGCCACCTCCTTGGCTAACTCGCGGTACGCGAGTGATCCTCTCGACGTGGGATCGAACGTCGTGATCGGCTGTCCAAAGCTCGGGGCCTCGGACAGCCTGACGGTCCGTGGAATCACCTGCCGGCACACCTTTTCACCGAAGTGTTCGCGTACCTCGCTGGCGACCTGAACGGCCAGATTCGTTCGGGCGTCATACATCACCAGCACTATCGTGGTGATCTCGAGCGCCGGATTCAGATTCTTTCGCACCAGATCGACATTTCTGAGCAGCTGACCGAGGCCCTCCAAGGCGTAGTACTCGCACTGGATGGGCACGCACACTTCGGATGCGGCGGTGAGCGCGTTGACCGTCAGGAGTCCGAGTGATGGCGGGCAGTCGATGAGGACGTAGTCGAACCGGCCTAGCACGGGCTCGAGTGCCATCCGGAGACGGGTCTCGCGGCTGAATGCCGGGACCAGTTCGATCTCCGCGCCGGCTAGATCGAGGCTCGCAGGCGCAACGAAGAGATTTCGCATCGCCGTTGGCTCGATGCAGTCCTCGATCGGAGCGTCGTTGAGCAAGACGTCATACATCGAGATATCCAGCGCCCGTGGGTTGATTCCTAGCCCGGTGCTGGCATTGGACTGCGGGTCGAGATCGATCACGAGCACCCGAAGCCCCAGCTCGGCGAGCGCGGCCGACAGGTTCACGGCGGTTGTCGTCTTTCCGACCCCACCCTTCTGATTGGCGACGGCCATGACCCGGGTAGTGGAAGGACGCAGATCCGTAGGCTCGCTGATGGTGATCCCCCTACGTCGTGGCACCAACGGGGGTGCTTCCGGCACGACGATAGCAAGGCACGCTCGGTTCCCGCGGGATGCTGCCACGCTGTTTCACGTGGAACCGGCGGAGTCACCCGCTCGTGCGTCTACCAAGTGCCCGTCGTGGGAGCCGCGCGTCCAGTCCGGCGAGCTTACGGCCGACAATCCATCCCGCAGATCCTCCCCGCTGCACGACCAACTCGCCAAGACCTGCCTGCCTCGCCCGTTCCGCCGCGAGTTCAGAGACCCCGCGGCCAGGCGGTGCGCTCACGAGCAGTACGCCCCCGACACGCAGGAACGCGCTGGCAACTTCGCAGGTTACGTCGAGCGGAGCGAACGACCGGGCCGTCACCACGTCATAATCCTCACGATGTTCGGCGTCGTGTCCGAAGACCTCCGCTCGACCCTCGAGGACCGAGACGCGCTCGCTCATCTCGAGTTGAACCACCGCCGTGCGAAGCCACCTGGAGCGGGTCTCGGACCGCTCCACCAGGGCAGTCGACGAGAACCGGCCGGTCTGTACCAGCACCAATCCCGGGACGCCGCCGCCCGAGCCGAGGTCGATCAAACGGCCTTCGGCCATGTGAGCGCCAAACGATCCGATCGCATCCAACGCGCCAAGGGCGTGCTCGACATGGCGGGCCACTGGACCCGGGCCGAGAAAGCCCCGGCGCTGAGCCTCTGCGAGGACGTCTTGCAGGGAACGCAATCGTCAGTCCGCGGGGGAAATGACCACCCGACGGCGAGGGTCCTCGCCCTCTGACGTCGTCGCCACGCCGGCGAAGTCCACCAGAGCATCGTGTACGGCCTTACGGTCAAGCGAGCTCATCGGCTCGAGGGCGCGGGCAACTCCCGTTTCGCGAACCTCGGTGGCGCATCCATGCGCGAACACCGTCAACGCCTCGCGGCGGCGCTCCCGATAGCCACCTACGTCGACGCGCACCCGCTTGTCGGACGAACCCGCGTGCTTCTGAACGACGGTTCGGACCACGTCCTGCAGCGCGTCGAGCGCGCGGCCCCGTGACCCGACAAGAAGTCCGACGCTCGGGCCGGTGACACGAATTTCGCGAATATCTTCGTCGATCACCTGCCGTTCGAGCGACGCGTCCAGCCCGAACGCCCCGAAGAGGGCGCGGAGGAACTCCTCGGCGTGTTCGGACTGCTCATCCACTGACATGTCCTCGACCATGATGCTTCCTTCCTCGTCAGCCGAGCGATGGCTCGGCGATCCATTCGAGCGCCGCCGGTCCGAGACCCGACCGTCACCCGTCATCGGGTTTGCCGACGAGGACGCCCTGGGCTCGCGCGGCGTCGCTCCCGACCTTGCTGAGCGCTCGGGCCTCGGTGCCGAGTCCGCCGAGGCGGGTCGACCCTTTCGCCTCTCGCGGCGCTCGGCCTTGGGCCGCGGTGTCGTCGGACGGACCCGGGCGCGAACCCGAGCCTCCGACTTCACCCGACCAAACAGTCCGGTTCGGGCCTCCTCGACGACCTCGAACTCCGCATCGCTGGCGTCTACTCCGAGCAGCTCGATCGCGCGTTCCTTCGCTTCCTCGATACTCCGACCGATCGTCTCGACCCAATCCACGTTATTTCCTCCTCTTGTCGTTGCCGTCCGAGCCAGCACGCCCGCTCGGCGGGGCGTCAGCACCCGCACTGGTCCGGCGTTGCCGAGCCAGGTCCGAGGAGCTGCCGCCGTGGCGGGCGCCGGGGCGTCTAGCGGACGTTTCCTTCGTCGACGGCGTGTCGCTCGCCCGACCCGGGCGCGACGATGGCGTCACTCGCCCACTCGACGACGCCTTGCGCGGTGAAACCGCGGCGGTCACGGGGCTGCTGGAATCCACTCGGCTCGTACCCGAGGGAAGCGCTTCGATCGCACCAGGGCGGTCGTGATAGAACTTGCGGGTGATATAGCCCTGTTGCCCGATTCGGAACAGGTTTCCGGTCAGGAAGTACACGACCATGGCCGCCGGGAGCCCGTAGGAGATGACGGGAATCATGTAGGGGATCACCTTCATGATCATCTGCTGTTGGGGGTTCACCGCCGCATTGGTGTTCCGACCCGAAATCTGCCGCTGCTGGTACCGCGACGTCAAGAACACCAACAGGATCAAACCCAGATAGGGGAGTGCCTTGGTGCGGTTCTCCGTGAGCATCTGGCTGAGCGACCGCGAGAGGTCGAACCCGAACGAATCCATCTCGTTGGCCCCGACGAGGTCCTGGTGGAGCCGCTGCCCAGGGTCCACGTACGCGGGGTTGAAATCCTGACGGGGAAATGACACCTCACGGAGGGGTTCACCCGCCGAGGCCTGACTCGAAACCTGTCCAATCGCCAGCCCCACCTCGGTGAACCGCTGGGTCAGGCCGCTGAGCACTCGGTACAGCACCGCGAACACCGGTAGCTGGATGAGCATCGGGAGACAACCGCCGAGCGGGTTGATCTCGTGCTCCTTGTAGAACGCCATCAGCTCTTCGTTCATACGCTGACGGTCATGCTTGAAGTCGGTCTGGATGCGCTTGAGCTCGGGCTGGAGCCGTTGCATGGCGAGCATCGACTTCGTCGACTTCAACGTGAACGGCGTCGTCACTACGTTGACAGCGATTGTCAACAACACGATCGCAACCCCATACGACGAGGTGAGGTCGTACATCCACGCAAGGAAATCTGCTATGACATCGAACATCAGTTCTCTCCTGACCCGGGCACGGGGTCCCATCCATGGCCGCCAAAGGGACGGCAGCGGGCCACCCGCCGCAGTCCCAGCCAACTTCCCCTCACCGCGCCGCGGAGCGAAATTGCCTCACGAGCGTATTCAGAGCAACTCGGAAGATACCGGCACGGAGACGGGCGACCCGCACGGGCCGACTGGTACCAACCGATCGCACGATCGACGGCGCGGGCCGCTGGACCCATCGCCGTAGCGGGGGGCTTCGCTCCCCCACACCCCAGCGAGAATCCAGGAAGCCGCGCTCCCTCGGCAGCGCTCCCCTGCGCCGGGTCGCTCATCGCGACCTCCCGGCGCCGGCCGTTCGGGTTGTCGCCAGCGCGCCAGACAAGGCCTCGCCGAGCTCATGATGGCCAGCCGACACCGCCCGGGGCGTGACGCCGATCAACCACGTTCCGGCAGGAATCGCGCTCGCGTCCAACAACGCCCGAAGCCGTCGTCGAATCCGATTGCGTACGACAGCGGTGCCGATCGAACGCGTCACGGCGAACCCGACTCGCGGCGGAACCTCACCGTCGTCGACGAAACGCACCCACACGAGGCCATTGCCCATGCGTCGACCTCGCTCGAGCGAAGCGAACGCGCGCCGACCTCGAAGCGCAGTGAAACTCGTGGGCATCCGAACGCCCGGTGCGGTCGGGCCGCTAGGCCGACAGGCGAGTGCGGCCGCGGCGACGCCGCGCCCGAAGCACCGCCCGTCCAGCCTTGGTGGCCATACGCTCACGAAAGCCGTGCCGTTGGGCCCGCTTCCGGGTGTTGGGCTGAAAGGTGCGCTTCATCTTCGTCGTCCTCCAGGACGGCACGAACCCGGGGGCCTGCCCACCGATGGGCGCGCCCGGCCGAACTCGGCCACGAACTCGTCGGGCGCCGCGGCCCGATGAACCGATACCACGCTAGAGCGCCGACCAGGTCATCCACAACCAGCGCCGAGACTCGGCGCCCAGAAGACGTGCCGCCCTCGCGGCGACGACCATCCACAAGGTCCGCCGGGCAGGCGCAACACTCACGTCCACACGATCCTCTCACGCCGTGAGCGCGCGTGGTTCAGCCTTGTGCGGTCACCGTTCGGTGGTGGTAGCGTCACGGCTCCATCGGGTACCCGCGCCGACCCGGTTGCCCGCCTGATGGCACGGTTCTGAGGTGTGGGGATACCGACGACCCGTTTTATCCACAGGTGTGGATTGTCCTGTGGACGGTTTGGGTAGGGGAAGGGGGATGTCACAGCGATGGACCGCACGAACGACGCCAACGAGCTGTGGTCCCGCTGCGCGACAACGGTTCGTGCCGACGTCTCCGACGCGGTCTGGTTCACTACGTTCGCCCACGTCGAGGCCCTCTCGCTCGACCACGACGAACTCGTGCTCGCGGTTCCCAACCGGCGCGCGAAAGAGCATCTCGAGGGGCGCTACCTGGGCCTTGTTCGAGGCGCCCTCAGCGACGCAGGAGCAAGCGACCTCGACATCAGCGTCGTAGTTCAGACCGACCCCGAGGTCGACGAGCTTTTCGCTGCCGTTGACACCGACGGTTCCACCACCACGTGGGCACAGCCCAATCCGTTCGTCGACGGACCTACTCCGGACGACAGGTACACATTCGGCTCGTTCGTCACCGGCGACTCGAACCGGTTCGCCCACGCGGCGGCCCAGGCCGTCGCCGAGACGCCGGGGCGGAGCTACAACCCGTTGTTCATCTACGGCGACCCGGGTCTCGGGAAGACCCACCTACTTCAGTCGATCGGCAACTACGTCAGCGTTCACTACCCGACGTACTCCGTGCGATACGTCAGCACCGAGTCGCTCTTCAACGAGTTCATCGACGCCATTCGAACCACCACGCAGCCGGATTTCAAGGAACGCTACCGCGAGGTCGATCTGCTGCTCGTCGATGACATCCAGTTCATCGAGGGGCGGGAGCGACTCCAAGAGGAGTTCTTCCACACTTTCGATGCGCTGTACCAGGCCAAGCGCCAGATCGTGCTGTCGAGCGACCGCCCGCCCGACTCGATCAAGACGCTCGAGGATCGCCTCCGCAGCCGCTTCAAGATGGGGCTGATCACCGACATCCAACCACCCGATCTCGAGACCCGCCTGGCCATCCTCCGCAAGAAGGGTGAAGACGAACCGATCCCCATCCCCGATGCGGTCCTGACGTTCATCGCCAGTCACATCAAGGACAACATTCGCGAACTCGAAGGCGCCCTCACGAGGGTCACCGCCTACGCCAGACTCACCAACCAGGAGCTCACCACCGATCTGGCCGAGCGGGTACTCGCCGAGTTGCTGACCGCGAAGCAACCCCGACAGCTGACCCTCGAGCTGATCATCGAGCACACCGCACGCATCTTCGAGCTCGACATCGACGAGATCACCGGCGCTTCGCGCCGACGACCGCTGGTCCACGCCCGCCAGATCGCCATGTACTCGTGCCGAGAGCTGACCCAGGAGAGCTACCCGTCGATCGGACGGGCCTTCGGGAACCGCGACCACACGACCGTCATCCATGCCGTCGAGAAGATCACCCGGCTGATGGCCGAGCGCCGCGCGGTGTACGACCAGGTCACCCGCGTGCTGTCGGACATCCGGGCTGGGGACTGACACAGGATCATCATGGGGAAACTCCGCCTCGCACCTGTGGGGAACGATGGGCCGGTCCACAGCGACTTCGCCCCGCCTGGCCTTCGTCCCAGCGGCTGTGGAAATCTCCGCGACTACCACATGGCGCCTGACCAGGCATTTCAGCCCGCCGTCCACAATCCACAGGCCTACTACTACTACCACGTCTGCTACGAGCGAACCGGATCCCGAGGTTGTCGATGAAGTTCCGCTGTGAACGAGATGCACTCCACGACGCGTTGTTGACGGCCGGCCGAGCCGTCAGCGGTCGCAGCAGCTCGCTGCCCGTTCTCTCGGGTGTGAGACTCAAGCTCACCGGAGATCTCTTGGTCGTCACCGGGAGCGACCTCGACATCACGATCACCGCTCAGACGACGGTGGCGGGCGAGTCCGACGGTGTGGCCGTGGTGCCGTCCCGCTTGCTCGCCGACATCGTGCGATCGCTGTCATCGGGAGCCGTCGAGTTCGAAGTCGTCGATGACGAGGCTCGGGTCACCGCCGGGCGGTCCGAGTTCACCGTCAGAGCCTTCCCCGCCGCCGAGTATCCGCAGGTCCTCGGACCGACCGGCGACGGCGTCGAGCTCGACAGCGGCGCCTTGCGGGGGGCGCTCCAGCAGGTCACGCGCGCCGCGTCGAGCGACGACTCGCGACCGATTCTCACCGGTGTCCTCATGGCGGCCGAAGGATCGGGACTGCGCTTGGTAGCGACCGATTCGTACCGGTTGGCCGTTCGCGACATCCCTGGCGTCTCGGTGCTCGACGACGGCCAGGAGGTGCTGGTCCCGTCGAGAGCCTTGAGCGAGGTCGCCAAGCTGTTGGCCGGCGGTCCGACGGCTCGGCTACGCCTCGGCGAGCGCGATGCCTCTTTCGAGGTCGGAGGGGTTCAGTTGACCACCCGTTTGATCGAGGGGGCGTTCCCGAACTACCGAGGCTTGATCCCGAGCAGCCAACCGAACGTGCTCCGCGTGTCGCGCGAAGCGCTTCTCGAAGCGGTCCGCCGGGTTCGATTGCTCGCCCAGGAGTCGACGCCGATCAGGCTCGCGATGGCCGACGGCACCCTCGAGCTCGTCGCGGTCACCCAGGACGTCGGACAGGCCCACGACTCCGTCGACGCCTCCTATTCGGGGGATGACCTGACGGTCGCGTTCAACCCTGACTACCTGATCGATGGAATCGAAGCGACCACCGGTGACGAGCTGGTGCTGCAGACCGTCGACGCGCTCAAGCCGGCGGTGATTCGGACACCGGAGAACGACGAATTCTTCTACCTGTTGATGCCCGTACGGGTCTCTTGACCCGGACCGGTCGGCGACGGTGAGACTCTCTCGACTCTGGCTCGAGGACTTCCGCAGTCACCAGCATCTGGATCTCACGTTCGGACCGGGGATCACGGTCATAACCGGCCGCAATGGGGCCGGCAAGACCAACGTCGTCGAAGCCATCGGGTGGTTGAGCCGGGCCGGGTCGTTCCGGGTCCAGGGGAACGAAGCGCTCGTTCGGCGGGGCGCCGAACGAGCCATTGTGCGGGCCGAGCTCGTCGAAGCGGATCGCCGGGTTCTGCTCGAGGCCGAGATCCCGATCCGAGGCCGACCTCGGATCCAGCTGAACCGTCAACGGCTCAGCCGGGCTGGCGACCTCAGCTCGTCGGTGCGGGTGACGGTGTTCTCACCCGACGATCTCCAGATCGTGAAGGGGGGACCGGCGGGGCGCCGAGAGTTCCTGGACGACTCGCTCGCCGCGCTGTCAGCGAAGGCGGCCGCGGCGCTGGGCGATCTCGATCGGGTCCTGCGACAACGCAACGCGCTGCTTGCCGGATGTGGGGGGCGTCTCGACGAAGGCGCGGCCCGAACGCTCGATGTGTGGGATGAAAAGCTGGCGGCCGTGGGCAGCGACGTCATCCGGCGACGGACGGCGCTCATCGAGCGACTCGACGGTCCGGCGATCGAAGCCTGTCACGTGCTCTCCGGCGAGGCCGTCGCGGTCAGCCTCGAGTACGCGCCGAGCTTCACGGGGGAGCTCGGCGAGGCCTTGGCGCAGACCCGGGCCCAAGACGTGCGTCGCGGTGTGACCACCACCGGTCCTCACCGCGACGAGCTCACGATCACGCTGTCCGGCATGCCAGCTCGAACGCACGCCTCACAGGCCGAGCAGCGGACCCTGGCCCTGGCGCTGCGCGTCGGCGCTCACCGGGTGTGTACCGAGGCGACGGGGACCAGTCCGATCCTCGTGCTGGACGACGTGTTCTCCGAGCTCGACGAGGAGCGCGCGGCGGCGCTGCTCAGGGCGGTGCCGGCCGGCCAGACGATCATCACCGCAGCCGCCGTGCTACCGACGGCGATCGGGACGGGACCGGATGTCGTCGTGCACCACTTGGAGCGAGGTCCCGGCCCGGAGCGCGGGCCGTGACCTCGGTTCCCAAGCCCGTCCGTGAGTCGCTCGACCGGCTGATGAAGGGGCTGGGTCGGGCGTCGATCGACGACGCCGACGCCATCCGCGAGAGGTGGGACGAAGCGGTCGACCCGCGATTGTCCGCGGCCGCGTCGATCATCCACGTGACCGCCACGACGATCGTGGTCGAGACCGGAGCGGCGCTGGTTGCCAACGAGCTGAGGTGGTCGGCCGCGGAGCTGGCTCGACTGGTCGACTCGAGCGGGACCAGAACTCTCGAGGTTCGATTGCGCCCGTCGTCAGCCCGTTGAACCGCTCGCTGTCAGTCCCCACTGGTAGACTCAGTTCGTCGTGTACGGACGACTCGGAGCCCGGGCGAAGCGGCGTCCCAAGCCCTCGTCGACCGGGCGCCCAGTGTCAGACAGAACGGGAATTCCCGCGCCAAGCGGGTGATTCCACCACGAGGAGTGGTCGTGACCGACGTTGCCGAATCGTCCTACGGAGCCAAGGACATCACCGTCCTGGAAGGGCTCGAGGCGGTCCGCAAGCGGCCGGGCATGTACATCGGCAGCACGGGCCCTACCGGCCTTCACCACCTCGTCTGGGAGGTCGTCGACAACTCCGTCGATGAAGCCATGGCGGGCCACTGCACGCGGATCGACATCTCGATCCTGGCCGACGGCGGATGCGAGGTCATCGACAACGGTCGGGGTATACCGGTCGACTTGCACCCGAAGTACCCCAACACGAGTGCGGCCGAGGTGGTGCTCACCGTGTTGCACGCCGGGGGCAAATTCGGTGGCGAGGGCTACAAGGTGTCCGGCGGGCTGCACGGCGTCGGCGTGTCGGTCGTCAACGGGCTGAGCCGTCGGGTGGTGGTCGAGATCGACCGCAACGGCCGTCGCCATTCGATGAGTTTCGTGGATGGTGGGCAGCTCGAGTCCGCCCTCCGCGAGATCGGCGACGCACCCGACGGACGAACCGGTACGACCGTGCGCTTCTGGCCCGACCCGACGATCTTCGACGAGGTGGTGTTCCGCTTCCAGACAATGGTCGAGCGGTTCCAGATGATGGGGTTCCTCAACCGGGGACTCGAGCTTCGTTGCCGCGACCTTCGCGAGACGGCGGACCACGAATGGACCGTCTTCAAGTACGACGGCGGCATCATCGATTTCGTCGGTCATCTGAACCAGAGCAAGGATGCGCTGTTCGACATCGTCGGTTACTTCGCGGGCGCCGACGTCGACGAGGGCCACGAGGTCGAGATCGGGTTCCAGTGGAACACCGGGTACCAGACCGATGGCATCCACTCCTTCGCCAACGGCATCAGCACGACCGAAGGTGGCATGCACGAGGAGGGCTTCCGCAAGGCGCTCACCAATGTCGTGAACCGTTACGCGCGAGAGAAGAGCCTTCTCAAGGAGAAGGAGGACAACCTCCAAGGCGAGGACATCCGCGAGGGCATCACCGCCATCATCAGCGTGCGCCTCCGGGATCCGCAGTTCGAGGGGCAGACCAAGTCCAAGCTCGGCAACGTCACCATGCGGTCCCTCGTGGAACGAGCCACCAACGAGAAGCTCCGAGAGTGGTTCGAGGAGCACCCGTCAGAAGGCCGCAAGATCGTTCAGAAGGCGATCAGCGCCTCGCGAGCGCGCGTCGCCGCGGCCGATGCCCGCAAGGCCATCCGGTCCAAGAGCCTGCTCGACGGTGCCGGCATGCCGGACAAGCTCAAGGACTGCTCCTCCAAGGACCCACGCGAGCGCGAACTGTTCATCGTCGAAGGTGACTCGGCGGGCGGTTCGGCGGTGCGGGCGCGCGACCCGCGAACCCAGGCCATCTTGCCGATCCGGGGCAAGATCTTGAACGTCGAACGGGCGCGGCCAGACAAGATGTTGAAGAACCTCGAGGTCCAGGCCCTCATCACCGCGGTCGGCGCGGGGATCGGCGAGGAATTCGACGTCAGCCGCAGCCGCTACGACAAGGTGATCATCCTGGCCGACGCCGATGTCGATGGCAGCCACATCCGGACGCTGCTGTTGACGTTCTTCTTCCGCCAGATGCGAGCGCTCGTCGACCACGGCCACGTGTACATCGCCCAGCCGCCGCTGTACTCGACCAAGGTCGGCAAGCAGACCCGCTACCTGAAAGATGACCACGCCAAGGCCGCGTTCCTCGCGAGCAACCCGAACCACAAGACCGATTTCCAGCGATTGAAGGGTCTCGGCGAGATGGACTGGCAGGAGTTGCGCGAGACGACGATGGACATCACCAAGCGCACGCTGTTGCAGATCACCGTCGAGCACGCCGCCATCGCCGACGAGATCACCAGCATCTTGATGGGCGACGACGTCGAGGAACGCAAGCGGTTCATCGTCACCAACGCCCGCGAAGTGCGGAACCTCGACTTCTGATGGCCGACGACACCCCCGACCCGACACCAGCCGATCCACCGGCGGACGACGTGTCCATCGACGCGGTCTCGGTGATCGCCATCCAGGAGGAGATGGAGCGCTCCTTCCTCGACTACGCGATGTCGGTCATCATCAGCCGGGCGCTGCCCGACGCCCGCGACGGCCTCAAGCCGGTGCACCGGCGGATCCTGTGGAGCATGTACGACCAGGGGTTCCGGCCCGACCGGGTGCACGTGAAGTGCGCTCGCGTCACCGGCGACGTCATGGCCCGGTTCCACCCCCACGGCGATCAGGCGATCTACGACGCCCTGGCTCGTATGGCTCAGCCGTTCTCGTTGCGTCACCCGTTGATCGACTTCCACGGCAACTACGGCTCGCCCGAGGATCCCCCGGCCGCGGCCCGCTACACCGAGTCCCGGTTGCACCAGCTGGCCATGAGGATGCTCGACGGCATCGACGAGAACACGGTCGATTTCCTCGACAACTACTCCGGGGAGTTCCAGGAGCCGAAGGTCCTGCCGGCGCGGTTCCCGAATCTGCTCGTCAACGGTAGCCAGGGCATCGCGGTTGGCATGGCGACGAGCATCCCGCCGCACAACCTCGGCGAGGTCGTGGCCGCGGCCCTGCATCTGCTCGACCATCCCGACGCCACTCCTGACGACCTGATGGCCTTCGTCAAAGGCCCCGACTTTCCCACCGGCGCGGCGATCCTCGGTCGGGCCGGGCTCACCGAGGCTTACCGCACCGGCCGGGGGTCGGTCCGGCTGCGCGCGACGGCCGAGATCACCGAGATCGGCAACGACACGGTGATCGTCGTGTCGGAACTGCCGTACCAGACCGCGGCCAGCACCATCGCCGCCCGCATCAAGGAACTGGTCAACGCCCGCGAGCTCGACGGCATCCGCGACGTCAACGACGAGTCGTCGGGCGATACGACCCGGTTCCTCATCACGCTCAAGCGCGACGCCAATGCGAACGTGGTGCTGAACAACCTCTACAAGGCGACCGCGCTGCAAACGAGCTTCCCGATCAACATGGTCGCGCTCGTCGATGGGGTTCCTCGCACGCTGAACCTGCGAGACCTGTTGTCGGCGTATCTCCGGCACCAGATCGAGGTCGTGAGGCGGCGGTCCGAGTACCGACTGTCCCAGGCCCGCGACCGGTTGCACATCGTCGAGGGGCTGATCAAGGCCCTCGATCTGATCGACCAGATCATCGCTCTCATCCGCGCGTCGGAGAATCGCGCCGCCGCCCGAGACGGCTTGGCGGCCGAACCGTTCGGGTTCTCCGAGGTGCAGGCCAACCACATCCTCGACATGCAACTCGGCCGGCTGACCCGGCTCGGCCGGTCCGATCTCGCCACGGAGCAGGCCACCCTGCTGGCGACGATCGGCGAGCTCGAGGGCATCCTCGCCGATGACGGCCGTGTGCGTGGGGTCATCCATGAAGAGATGTCGGCCATCGGTACCGAGTTCGCGACCGAGCGCCGTACCCGGTTGGTGATGGACCCGGGCGAGTTCGACATCGAGGATCTGATCGACGACGAGGAGCTGGTCTTCGTGATGACCGCCAGCGGCTACGTCAAGACCGTCGCCGCCGACGAGTTCCGCACCCAGGGGCGCGGCGGCCGGGGCGTAGCCGGGGCGTCGCTCAAAGACGAGGACTACGTCCGGCACCTGATCCACACGTCGGCGCACGCCTACCTCTTGTTCTTCTCGAACCGCGGCCGGGTCTACCGACTGAAGGCCCACGAGATCCCCATGAGTTCGCGCACCGCACGCGGAACCGCGGTCGTGAACCTGTTGCCGCTCCAGCCCGACGAGTCGATCCAAGCCATCATCGACACCCGCGACTACGAGACGAACCGTTTTCTATTCTTCGCCACCCGCAAGGGCGTTGTGAAGAAGACCCAGTTCACGGCGTACAACAGCTCTCTCAAGGCGGGACTGATCGCCATCAAGCTCCGCGACGGAGATGAGCTGGTCGAGGTCGTTCCGACCAACGGAGCCGACGACATCTTCCTCACGTCCCGCTCGGGCCAGACGCTGCGGTTCGCCGAGACCGACGTGCGCCCGATGGGACGCGACGCGAGTGGCGTGACCGGCATGAGGTTCCGCGGCGGGGACACGCTCGTGTCGTGCGCCCCGGCCCCGGATCGCCCCGACGTGCAGCTGTTGTTCGTGACGTCGGCCGGATTCGGCAAGCGCACCGACATCGAGCAGTTCCCGCGCAAGGGCCGCGGCGGGCTCGGCGTGCGGGGTATCAGGGTCATCGAGTCGCGCGGCGGGGTCGTGGCGGCGTTCTTCCTCGGTTCCGACGACGAGATCCTGCTCATCGGCGACGACGGCACGGTCATCCGAACGCCCGTCGCCGACGTGTCGACCCAGGGTCGCGACGCCACCGGGGTGCGAGTCATGACCGTCCGCGACGGCGCTCAGGTCGCGGCGGCCACTCCGGTGTTGCAGTCAGACGAGCGACTCGACGAGCGACTCGCCGACTGAACCTCACCCGGCCACCTCACCGAGGCTCCCGCCAACTTGGGCTGATCGCGGTTCGGACCGCTCGTACTGCAGCCCGTCGGGCTGCGCCGAAAGCGGAGGCGATCGTCGATGCCCCATGAGCTACCCGATCCCGGCTTGGTCATTGGCGCTCGCCGGGGCGCACGGACCCGGTCCGATCGCGGCCAAGTAGTCGCCGCCATTCCTCTTGTCGGGGCGCTCGTCGCCGTAGTGGTGCTGGTTCTCCTCCGGTCCTCGGAGGCGTCGGTCACCGTCGCTCGGGCTGACACCGCCGCCGATGCCGTGGCGCTCGCGGTCGCCGCGGCAGGAGATCCCGCAGGACATCGGGTGGCCCAACGTCACGGCTCGTCGATCGTCTCGATCCACCACCGCGGGACGTTGGTCAGCGTCGTGGTCGAGGTCGACGGCGTCCGGGCAGCAGCCACTGCCGAGCGTGTTGAGTCGTGGGTGGCGGGTGTGCCGTCTGGTTGATGACCACTCGGCGCGGCGGCCGTGGCCTACACTCCGTTCGTGCTGAGCGAGTCGAGTTCGAAGTCGGCTGACGCCGTCGAACCCGAGCCGGAAAGCGGGCACGTAGTCGACGAGCCTCGTCCGGTGACCCCGTCGCGACGCCGGTCGCCGTCCAGCGGAGCCCCGGTCGATCCCCGCGTCACCAAGCCACCGACCCGGACCCGACGTCAGACCCGAGCCCGCAAAGTCCAGCGACTGATCCGCCACGTCGAGCCGTGGAGCGTGCTCAAGATCTCGCTGATCTTCTATTTCTGCCTGTGGCTGATCTTCACCATCGCGGGCGTGATGCTTTGGAGCCTCGCCGTCGGTTCGGGGATGGTGGACAACGTCGAGGAATTCATCAAGGAGCTGTTCGCTCTCGATACCTTCGAGTTCGATGCTGACAAGTTGTTCCGGGCTTCGGCGATCGCCGGGCTGCTTTTCGTCGTGGCCGGCACCGGCTTCACGGTCTTGATGGCGGTCCTGTTCAACTTGATCAGCGACCTCACCGGCGGGATCCGAATCTCGGTCGTCGAGCTCGAAACGGCGCGGCCGATGAGCCGTCGTCGTCGGCGCTCCGCCGAGCCTGTACCCACGAGCTCACCCCGCCAGCGAGACCGCGATCGCAGTCGTGGCCGTGGCTCCCGCGTGCGCTGAACCAGGTAGCGAGCCGCCGAGGTGACCCGGTAGCGTTCAGGCGCCGCGAGAGCGGGGCTATAGCTCAGTTGGTTAGAGCGCACCCCTGATAAGGGTGAGGTCGCTGGTTCGATTCCAGCTAGCCCCACACGATGCCCGTGTTCCGTTTGATTCGCCGAGGGCTGGTCGCCCTGGGCCTGGCCGGCTTGGCCGCCGCCGCGATCCGGGTCCGCGGTACCGGTGGAGTGCCACCCCAGTCGGGTGGTTGGCGCGAGCTCACCGACTCCGACCTCGACCGCACGTGACCATCGCGATCGTTGGCGCCGGCGCCGTCGGCGCCCGGGTCGCGCGGCTCATGTCCGGTGACAGCACGTCGTCACGGGCGGACGGCGATCCCCCCGGAATCGTGGTGGTCGACCCTCGGGCCGAGGCCCGAGCGGCGGCTCGCCGATTGCTGGGCGCGGCAGCATCGGTGGTGGCCGACGTCGACGGGTTCGACCGCTTCGGGTTGGTCCTGCTGGCCGGTCCGCCCGGCTGCCACGCCGAGACCGCGAGGGCCGCTGTCCGCGCCGGCTGTTCGGTGGTGTCGGTCGGTGATGACGCCGACGACGTCCGCAACCTGCTCGCCCTCGACCGCGAGGCGAGAGATCGTAGGGCGGTGGTCGTGGCCGGCGCGGGTTTCGGACCGGGACTGTCGTGCTTGCTGGCCCGCCTGGCAAGCCGCCGATTCGATGTGGTCGACGAGGTACACGTCGCGCGCGTCGGGACCGGAGGCCCGGCGTGCGCCCGGCAGCACCACCGGGCGCTGGCTTCGTTCGGGCACGACTGGCGTGACGGCGATTGGGTCCGGCGCTCCGGCGGGTCGGGGCGAGAGCTCCTTTGGTTCCCGAGCCCGGTCGATGGCCACGACTGCTACCGCGGAGCATTTCCCGATGCATTCTTGCTTCGGCCGGCGTTCCCGACCGCGGACCGGATCACGGCTCGCGTCGCCGCCACCAGGCGCGACCGCCTGACCATGGGGCTGCCAATGCTGCGCCGACCCCATCCCGAGGGCCTCGTTGGCGCGGTGCGCGTCGAGGTGCGGGGCCACCGGGGCACCTCGACAGCGGTGCACGTGCTGGGCAGCGTCGAGCGGCCGGCGGTGGCCGCGGCGATCGTCGGTGTCACCACCGCCGCGTTGATCGCCGATGGTGCGATGCCGTTCGGTGCCTACGGTTTGGCGTCGGTCCCCGACCCGGTCGGGATGGGTCGAGCACTGATGGTGCGCGGCCTTCGGTTCCATCGATTCGAGGGAACCGAAGACGACTGAAGTCGTGCACGCAGAGTGGCTATAGTTTCTCAAGCTCATACGAAGCGTGGCCGATACTCCCGTTTACCCGGATTGCCGAAATTTGTTCTCAAGTCGCGGTCGGTTCTTGCCGTTACCCCCATTCGTTGGAACTGCCGGATGCGTCCGGCGTTACGAGATGGGGCGAATGCTGATATGGGCGACACCGCAGGGGCTATCGAGGACCACCTGAGCGATCTGATCGAACGGAACCTTCCGCTCGTCAAACACATCGTGTTCCAGGTCGCCGTGCACTTCCCACGCCACGTCGAGCGTGACGAGCTGGCGCGAGCCGGTGCGCTCGGTCTGGTCGAGGCGGCTCGACGCTACGACGCATCCCGAGGGGTGCCGTTCGAGCGCTTTGCTGCGCAGCGGATCCGGGGGGCGATTCTCGATGCCGTCCGGGCCGCGGACTGGGCGCCGAGGTCGGTGCGCAACCTGGCCCGCAAACTCGAGGCGGTCGAACAACGACTGGCCACCGAGCTCGGGCGGCTGCCAAAGATGACCGAGATGGCCGACGCGCTGTCGATGACCCCCGCCGAGCTGACCCGGCTGCAAGACCGCATGTTCCGGTCGGTCGTGTTGGCTCTCGATCACGAGGTGACCGACGAGGTCGACGAGGACCTGACGCTCGTGGACGTGCTCACCGATCACCGGTCGGTGGAGCCCCTGGAGGAGCTCGAGACCCGCGAGCTCCACTCGTACCTGCGCGACGCGATCGTATTGTTGCCCGAACGGCATCGGTTGGTGGTCGTCGGCTACTTCCTGGAAGGCCGAACCTCCCAGGAGCTGGCCCGCTTTCTCGGCGTAACCGAGTCGCGGATCTCTCAACTTCGCTCCGAGGCCCTGCTGATGCTCAAGGACGGCATCGAGGCCCAGTACGACGCAACCCGGGACTTGCCCGAGGACGTTGTCGGTCGAGTGGCTCGACGCAAGGCCCATTTCGCGGCGGCGATCGCCTCGGCGAGCAAGTTCGCCTCGCGCGTGGAGAGGATCAACCTGGTCGAGTCGGGTAGCGGCCCGATCCCGGTCGGCGGGGCGCTGAGCTGATCCCGTTGCCGACCCGGTAAGGTCGCCGCTTCTCATCACGAGCGAGCGGACGGAGCAGATACCGATGAGGTTGGGGCTGAAACGAGGGATCACGGCTCTCGGGATCGTCGTGGCGATCGCCGGATGCTCGGGGGACGACGACTCCTCGACCGGGGAACCCAGCTCGACCGCTCCGCCCGTGGCGTCCTCCGCTCCCGCCGAGCTGCCCGGCGTGATCGAGTACTTCGAGACCAGCCAGGACCACGTCGATGAGTCGGTCGACTACGCGGTCTCGCCGCCGGTCGGCGGCGCGCACTTCGCGGTGTGGCAGAACTGCGGTTTCTACGACGAGCCGGTAGTCGATGAGGTGGCGGTGCACGCCCTCGAGCACGGCGCGGTGTGGCTCACGTACAACGACTCGATCGACAGCGACACCCGCGAGGCGCTCATCGACCTGGCCGCGGCGCAGACCCATGTGCTCGTGTCTCCCTACGAGCACGAGGCTCCGCTGGTGATGACGGCATGGAACCGTCAACAGGTTCTGGCGGAGGTCGACGGCGACGCCGTCGTGGCGTTCGTCGAGCTCTACCAGCAGGGTCCTCAGACGCCCGAACCGGGCGCGCCGTGCGACGGTGGCGAAGGCCAGCCGCTCGGCTGAAGCCGTGTCATCGGCCGTGGTTGAGGAGTCGCAGCATCTCCTCGTGAACCACACCGTTGGTCGCCAGGCCGGATCCGCCTTCGGTCCTCGGGTGCCCCGCGAGATCGGTGAACCGGCCCCCGGCTTCGGCGAGGATCACCGGCATCGGGGCCACGTCCCACACACTGACGATCGGGTCGACCATGGCGTCGGCCCTACCGGTCGCGACCAGGGCGTATCCGTAGGCGTCGCCCCACGTCCGTAGCGTCATGCCGGCGTCGAGCACGGCGTGGAGCATCGCTCGGGGCCAGTGGTCCACGGCACTCGTCATCACGTAGAGCCCTTCGGCGCTCGAGCGAGGCGTCACCGCGCAGGCCTCGCCGTTCCACCAGCATCCGCCGCCACGGACCGCCCACACGGTCTCGTCGAGCGCCGGCAGATGGATGACGCCGACTGCGGGGCCGTGCTCGTCGTCGAGAGCGACGAGCGTGGCGTAGAGGGGGACGCCGCGGGTGAACGACTTGGTGCCGTCGATCGGGTCGACCACCCATCGCCGGCCCGATCGCCCCGGCCGCGAGCCGTGCTCCTCGCCGACCAGGGCGTCGTCGGGTCGCTCGTCGGCCAGCCGGTCGCGGATGTAGGTTTCGGCGGCCCGGTCGGCGGCGGTGACCGGGGTGCCATCGGCCTTCTCGTCGACGGCCAGATCGGGTCGGTCGAACCAGTCGAGGGTCAGCTCACCGGCCCCGAGAGCCAAGTCGAGGGCCAGGGCGGCGTCGGACTCGTCGACAGCCGGCACCGGTACGGTCACCCCCCGACCGTAGCCGCGCCTGCCATCGGGAGCCGCGCTCGGCGGCGGAGGTTGCTCTAGTGTGCGCTGGTTAGCTGGAGCGGTACGGCTGTGATTGACCCAGCCGAACCCGAACCGGGCGCAGACCTCGTGTTCGGTATTGCCACCGAGCGACGACCATCCGTGCGGCCCATCGTGTCGCTCCGAGGGTTGGTTGGCACCGGGCGCGACGCGCTTGGTCACCGCCTCGGGGGGCGGGGGAAGAAGGCGGAAGTCCGGGCGACGTAGTCGGCGTAGCCGGGGCGGCGTTTTGAGATCGAGCGTTCGAGCAGCGCCACGCCTGACACCCGTGTCAATAGGACCGTCATCGCGAGCGGCCCGACGATCCCAGCCCGGCCGAGAGCGGTGTCGGCCGCAACGAGGTACAGGCCCCACCACACGCAGCAGTCGCCGAAGTAGTTGGGGTGCCGGGTGTATCGCCACAGACCGGCCCGCATGACCTGCCCGGCGTTGGCCGGGTCGGCCTTGAACCGGGCGAGCTGAGCGTCGCCTACCGATTCGAACGCCACGCCGACGCACCACAGCCCGACGCCGATCCACGTGACGAACCCGAGCTTGCCGGGTGACGGGTCGGCCTGGCCGAGCTGCACCGGAAGCGACACCACCCACATCGAGACGCCTTGGAGCACGAACACCGTGCCGAGGCTCACGAGCGCGAATCGCTCACCGTGGCGCCGGCGCATGGTCTGGTACCGGAAGTCCTCGTGGCGGATGCCATTGCGCCGGGCGAGGTAGGCGGCGAGCCGCAACCCCCAAAGCGCTGTTAGCGCGGTCAACAGGTTCTGCCGGCCGTCGACCCCGTCGCCGGCCACCAGCGAGACCACGGCGACGACCACGAAACCTGCGCCCCAGAAGATGTCGACGATGCTGGCGTTGCGCAAACGCAGGCTCACGAGCCACAACAAGACCATCAGGCCCAGCACGACCCCGGCGTTGAGGGCGAGCAGAGCCCCGGTGGACAGCGCAACGGTCATGGCACACCCTACGGCCAATCGGACGAGCGAGGGTGTCGTACCATTGCCGTCGTGGCACCGATCTCGCGAGTGATTCGACCCCGGATATTGTCGATGGTGCTCGCCGGTGGCGAGGGCAAGCGGCTGTTACCCCTCACCCTCGATCGGGCCAAGCCGGCGGTTCCCTTCGGCGGGCACTACCGGCTGATCGACTTTGCCCTGTCGAACTTGGTGAACGGCGGCTTTCTGAAGAACGTGGTGCTGACCCAGTACAAGAGCCACAGCCTCGATGTTCACATCTCGCGCACCTGGCGGCTGTCCGCGATGCTCGGCAACTACGTCACCTCGGTCCCCGCGCAGATGCGTCGTGGGCCAAGGTGGTTCCTCGGCTCGTCCGACGCGCTCTTCCAGAACTTGAACTTGATCGACGACGAGCAGCCCGCCCACGTGTTCGTGTTCGGCGCCGACCACATCTATCGCATCGATCCCCGCCAGATGCTCGACCACCACCTCGGCACCGGTGCCGGCGTCACCGTCGCCGGGATCCGAATGGCGCGCGCCGAGGCCGCGCAGTTCGGGGTGATCGAGATCGGCGACGACTCGCGTATCCGTTCCTTTCGCGAGAAGCCGTCGGACCCGGCCGGGCTCCCGGACTCGCCCGACGAGTGCCTGGTGTCGATGGGCAACTACGTCTTCGACGCCGACGTGCTCGTCGATGTGTTGCACCGCGACGCCGACGACGACACCCGCCATGACATCGGTGGAGACCTGATCCCGCGGCTGGTCGACGACGGCGTGGCCCACGTGTATGACTTCACCGAGAACGTGGTGCCGGGGGAGACCGAGCGAGATCGCCACTACTGGCGCGATGTCGGAACGCTCGACGCGTACTACGACGCGCAGATGGACCTCGTCGCCCCGTTCCCGGTCTTCAACCTCTACAACGACGAGTGGCCGATCTACACCGCGGCGTCGATCCATCCGCCGGCCAAGGCCGTGGTCGATGGCCGAGACGGCATCCCTCGCGTGGAGAACTCGATGCTGTCCAACGGGGTCATCGTGTCGGGTGGGCACGTTCGAGATTCGGTGCTGTCGCCAGGCGTTCGGGTCGATGCCGGCGCCGACGTCGACGGGTGCGTTCTGCTCGACCGAGTACACGTCGGCCCGGGCGCGCGGCTCCGCAAGTGCATCGTCGACAAGAACGTGGTGATCCCTCCGGGCACCGTGATCGACACCGACTTCGCCACCGACCAGGGGATGATCCTGTCGCCCGGTGGGGTGGTCGCGGTGGCCAAGAACCACCGCTTCGACAGCGCTCAGGGACGGCGGGAGTCGCGCACGTCGCGGTAGATGCCGAGGTGGCGCTCAGCCGGTTCGGCCCACGACCAATCCGCCGTCATGGCCCTCCGCACGATCTCGGCCCGCCTCGCCGGTCCTCGCCACGCCCGGACCGCGCGGTGAAGGGCATCTATCACCGAGGCGGCATCCACGGTGGCGGCCACGAACCCGGTCCCTTCGTCGGCGTTGGCGTCGGCATCGACCACGGTGTCGTGCAAGCCGCCGACGTCGGTGACCACCGGCATGGCGCCGTAGGTCATGGCCTGCATCTGAGCGAGCCCGCAGGGCTCGAACCGGCTTGGCATCAAGTACAGGTCGGCGCCGGCGAAGATCCGGTGGCCGAGCGCCACGTCGTATCCCTCGATGAAAGCGACCCGGTCGGGCATGGCCGAAGCGACGGCCCGCATCCGGTCGACGTGGTCACGTTGCCCCGCTCCGAGCACGACGAGACGGGCGCCGAGACCGGGCAGGAAACGGCAGACGTCGGCCACGAGGTCGACGCCTTTCTGGTCGACCAGGCGTCCGACCATCCCGACTATCGGTGACCGCGTCTCGGCCGGCCATCCCAGCTCGGCGGCCAGGGCGGCGCGGCAGCGCGACTTGCCCCGGGGCGCCTCGGCGGAGAATCGGCTCGCGAGATGGGGGTCCGAGGTCGGGGTCCATTCGTGGGCGTCGATGCCGTTGCGGATGCCGAGGAGGCGATCGCGCCGCGATGTCAGCTCGCTCTCGAGCCCCATGCCGTGGGCCGCGGTGGTGATCTCGTCGGCGTAGGTCGGGCTGACCGTGAGGATCTGGTCGACCGTGCGGATGGCACCGAGAAGGGGGTTGGTGGACCCGAACCACTCATAGCTGGCCCGGCGGTGAGAAAGGCGGTCGAGGAGCCACGCGCCGGTGATTCCTTGATACCCGAGCGTGTGGATCGTCAGAACCGTCGGCGGAAGCCGCTCGATCAATCCCGGCACCAGCGCGGTGTGCCAATCGTTGAGGTGCACGACGTCAGGGCGGGTCGTGTCGACGAGCTCGGCGATGGCCGCGCCGAAGGCACTGAAGCGATGGTCGTTGTCGGCCCAGCCGGCACCGTCGCGATCGACGTAGGGATGAGGCTTGGGCAGGCCGGCGCCGCCGACAAGACTGAGCCGCCCGGCGTCGAGATGGAGACCGGTGCGGACGGTCATGGGGCCGGTCCACGGTCGGCCCCGCAGCTCGCGGCGCTCCTCGTCGACCAGCTCGACGCCGCCGTAGTCGGGCACCACGACTTCGATGGCCAGGTCGCGGCGGGCGCGAAGGCAGCGGACCAGACCTGCCGCGGCCTCGGCCAACCCTCCGACCCGCGCGATCGGGGCCAGCTCGGCGGTGGCGAACAGAACGCGAAGCGGGGGTCGCTTCACGATGCGATCGCTGGGAGCGGTGCCATAGCGTCAGCGCAGCACGCGGGGTTCGGCGGGCTGACGGAAGATGCCGTCCTCGCGCACGATCGCATCGAGGAGTGGCTCGATGCTCACCGCGATCACCACGGCGAACACGATCGCCAGCATGAGCAGCCGCCACGGCGACCGGTACCAGTTCGTTCGAGGCTGGAAGCTCTCGCGAAACGGGATCCAGCGCCCCGCGAGACCAATCGGAAGCATGGCGAAGCCGCTGGTAGCGGCGATGGCGAGCTGGCCGCCGGCCCAACCGATGCCGACGGATAGTTGCCCGAACGCGAACCCACCGACCGACAGCTGTCCCACCGACACGACGCCTCGCGCCAGCTGACCCACGGCGATCACGCCGGTCGGCGCCGAGCCGATGGCGACGATGCCGACCGGCGCCAACCCGAACGCGAATACCGCCACCGGCTCGGTCCCGGCCTCGATCCAGCGCATTCTGTGCACCCTAGCGGCGCGAACCAGCCATGCTGGGGAGATGACGACGACAGCCGGCCCGAGCCGCGAGCGGGGCATCTTCTGCAACCGGACATTGAATCTCCGCGCCATCAAGGCCATCGGTTACGACATGGACTACACGCTCGTGCACTACCGAGTCCACGAGTGGGAGCGCTTGGCGTTCGAGCAGGCCCGCGCTCGTCTGCTCGCCGAGGGCTGGCCGGTCGAGGACCTGCGGTTCGACGTCGAGCGGCTAAGCCAGGGGCTGGCCTTTGACCTCGAGCTCGGGAACCTGATCAAGGCCACCCGGTTCGGTTACGTGATCCGGGCTCACCACGGCACCCGGCCGCTGGCCTATGACGAGCTGCGCGCCGCCTACGGCGGGGTGTTCGTCGACCTGGCCGAGCCGCGCTACGACTTCATGAACACGCTCTTCTCGCTGTCCCAGGCGAGCCTCTACACCCAACTCGTCGACCTGTTGGAACGGCGTGCGCTCCCCGGCGTGCTGGGCTACGACGAGCTGTTCCACGCGGTGACGGCGGCGCTCGACGCCACCCACGCACCCGGCGGGCTCAAGGCCGAGATCGCCACCCGGCCCGACGACTTCGTCGAGCCCGACCCCGACATGGTCACGACGTTGCTCGACCAACGGGCGGCGGGCAAGAAGCTGCTGCTGATCACCAACTCCGAGTGGGCGTACACGAACCAGATGATGCGCCATGCGACCGGAGGCGCCCTCCCCGAAGCGATGGCCTGGCGGGACCTGTTCGATGTGGTCATCGTCTCGGCGGCCAAGCCCGACTTCTTCTCGGGGCGGCGCCCCGTATACCGCCTGGTCGACGAGGACCGGGGTTTCCTCGAACCCCACCTCGGGGAGCTCGCCGCCGGGCAGGTCTACGTGGGGGGCGACGCCACCCTGGTGGAACGCAGCCTCGGCGTGACCGGCGACGAGGTGCTGTACGTCGGGGACCACCTGTTCGGCGATGTGCACGTGTCCAAGGCCATGCTCAGGTGGCGCACCGCCCTCATCCTGCGCGAGCTCGAGAACGAGATACGCAGCTTCGAAGATTTCCGGCCCCGCCTGGTCGAACTCGAGACGAAGATGGCCCGCAAGCAACAGCTCGAGGACCGTCTGGCCAGCCTGCGGTTGTCGCGGCTGCGCGGCCGCGGAACCTATGCCGCCGCGCCATCAGTCGTGATCGAAGGTGGCGAGGTGTCCCCGGGCAAGCTCGACGCCGAGATCGGCGCGGTGAATCGCGAGCTGAGCGAGCTGGACGAGTCGATCGCCCCGTTGGCTCGGGGAGCCGGCGACCTCGGCAACGCGATCTGGGGGCCGCTCATGCGGGCCGGGAGCGACAAGAGCCTGTTTGCCCGCCAGGTCGAGCGCCACGCCGACGTGTACACCTCGCGCGTGTCGAACTTCCTCACCGTGACGCCGTACGCGTACCTGCGGGCGTCACGGACCACCTTGCCCCACGACGACGGAGCCGCCGGAGCGTTCTCGTAATCTCCCTTGCCGCCGGAGCCCGGCCCCACTGTGAGGTTGCCGATGGGGTCTGGGGGCGCAGCCACCAGCGATAGCGCTGCTACTCGTAGAACGCGGGGTCGGTGTAGAACGGTCCGATAACGGCCGGGTCGCTGATGTCGACGGTGAAGATGTCGACCGCCGTGACCTCGCCGGCGTCGAAGGTGAGCGTGAACGTTGCCGGTAGCCCGGACAGCTCGTGAACCACGATGAAGTACTGACCGGCGGTCGGCGCGATGAACCAGTCGGCCTCGAACACGAACGAGCGGTCGGTCTGGTAGATCGCCAGCTCGGTGTCCTCGATCCCGGGCACGGGGACGGTCGGCGTCAGGGTCGCGGCGATCTGCTCGGGGGCCTGCCCGGCGAAGCTCGGGTGGACCGCGGCCGCGGCGAGCACAGCGGCCCGGTCGGCGACGACGGTTACGACCAAGTCGCCGGCCGAGCCGTTGGCCAGGTCGGCGCGGTACCGGAAGGCTTGCCCGGCGACGAGATCCACGGGAAAGAACTGTCCGTTGTTGGCATCGAGGGTGACCGCGTCGTCGCTGGGCGGAACAGTCGTCGTGCTCGTGGTGCTCGTCGTGCTCGTCGACGTCGTTGTCGAGCTGTCACCCTTGCCGTCGGTGTCGCCGTCGTCGCTGTTGTCGTCGCTGTTGTCGTCGCTGTTGTCGGTGCCGCCGTCGCTGTCGCCACCTTCGGTCGAGTCGTCGCCGCCGAGCAGGAAAAAGGCGCCGCCGGCGATGAGGGCGGCGATCACGAGCACCATCAGAGCGACGACGCCCTTGCGCGATCCACCCGTCGGCGTCGGTGGGGCAAACGTGGCCGGCAATGGCGGAGGCGGAGGACCCGTCCACGTGGCGTCAGATGGCGTCGGGGGCTGATATCGGGGGACAGCCGGCTGGAAGTCGTTGACCAGCGATATCTGCTGGGTGACGTCGGAGCCTGGCGCATCGAACACCGACGGCGCGACCGGGCTCGGCGGCACCGGTGGTGCAGGCGGCGTCACCGGCTGGGGCGGCGGCGGGTCGACGCTCGTCTGACCGTTGTCGCTGACGTGCTCGGTCCACGCGGCGCCGTTCCACCAGCGATACTGGTGGCGCCCCGCTGGGTCGGCCCTCCACTCTCCAGCCATGACATTCCTCCTTGGGGTCACGGTACACGGTGGCCGCTTGGACGACGGACGTTACCCTCGTCGACGGAGGGATGGCAGAGCGGACGATTGCGACGGTCTTGAAAACCGTTGGGCCTCAGGGTCCCGGGGGTTCGAATCCCCCTCCCTCCGCGCTGACTGGCTCTTCGGCCCAAGGGCCTCATCGCGGGGCTCGCACGGCGGCGTAGCCGGAGAGACGGGTACCATCGATTCATGGGTCGGACCGACCGGGTACCGCTGTCGAGGGATCGCATCGCCGACGCTGCCGTC
>CAYMJU010000169.1:0-4006 GCA_964390555.1 uncultured Acidimicrobiales bacterium
GTACGACACCGGCGACCCGATCCCACCATCGTTGGCACGGACGTTGGCGTGCGACGCCGACCTGTACCCCGCCCTGATCGACAGCGCCCGCGAAGTCCTAGACCTCGGCCGCCAGCAACGCACCCCGAACCGGGCGACACGCCGCGCCCTCAACATCCGCGACCGCAACTGCGCCCACCCCGCCTGCACCGCACCGCCGGCGTGGTGCGACGCCCACCACGTCATCGACTGGTGGGGACCACGACGAGGACCGACCCACATCGACAACCTGATCTTGCTGTGCCGATACCACCACACCCAGCTACACCGCGGCACCTGGACCCTCCCCGACCACATCGTCGACCGGGCCGAACGGTGCCTCCAACGGCACAACACCCCACAACGCGACCAACGGCAACGACAACGCCGACGAACACCCACCGGCGTGCCGTAACCGCGGTGCGCCACGGCGGGCTGCGCCTCCGGCGGCATGGCCGCCGCGTTCGCGGGAAGGTAGCCGCGGCGGGCTGCGTTCCCCTACCGGCTGGAGCGCTGGCCACCTCGGTCCTGCGGCCAACGGGATCATCGCCTCCCGCAGGTATCAGGTAGATCCCACGCCCGGCCACGCCGCAACGACGTCCCGCACCTCGAGACCTACCTGGCGTCGGGGACTGCGCCGATGGCGGCGCCCAGTCCTCCCCGTCAGCCAGCGGGGCCCATCGCCGCCGCACGTGCCGGGGCACCGAGTGAGCGTGTCACCTCGGCGCCTCGGGTGCTGCTCCAGTGCCTCCCATCGTTGCGGCGACCCAGCCCCAACAGCGGGTGATCGGTGTCGTGGCTAGCGAGCCAGCAGGGCCCGCAACAGGTGGGCGTGCATGACCAAACCATCGACGTCGTCGCCGGGGTCCTCCATCTCGCCGTAGTGGATCGCCCTACCCGAGGTTCGCAGGCTGACTATGGCGAACCGCGTGGCGGCGAACACCTCATACCAATGGAGGTCTCCGAGATCCACGCCAGACATCTCGCGGTACAAGGCGACCACACGTTCGGGCGTCAGCAGATGTGCCAGCGGGCTCGGGAACCCGGCGCGCTCGGCGAGGTCGGTGAAGAACAGGTGCATCAGGCACATCCAACCGGCGTCGATCTGGCGGGGCCCGAGCGCCGCCATCTCCCAGTCGAGCACGGCGACCGGGTGCAGTTCGCGGTACAAGATGTTGCCGACGCGGGAGTCGCCCCAGTTGAGGACGGTCTCAACCGCCGCCGGGCGGTGAGCGTCGAGCCATTGGAAGGCCTCCTCGATGATCGGTGACCGCAGGTCGCCGCGTGCCCAGTCGTAATACCAACGCTGGTAGCCGAGGTGCTGATCGAGGGCCGACGCGCCGAACTCGGGTCGGTCGAGGAAAGCCAGGTCGGGATCGTCGCCGGCGAGCTCGTGCAGCTTGACGAGTACCGCGACCGACGCCCGCTCCCAGGATTCCTGGCCGGCGGCTGACGCATCGACGATCGGGCCGGCGAAGACGTAAGGCACCGGGACATCCGGTGGCGCCGCGCCGTCGACGCGACCCATCACAAGGAATGGTGCTCCCAATGGTTCAGCCGACGGCTCGAACCAGAGGACTTCGGGCACCGGCACATCGGTACGGGCGCCTACGACCTGGAGGCAGCGTGACTGGAGGGCCAGGTCGTAGGCCGGAAACACCGGGTAGTCGGACATGTCGGGCTCCATGCGCGCCACGAGGTTACGCGTCACCGGGCCGGACGCGGCCATCCACGACGCCGTGAACAGCAACGTCTCGCTCGACATGCCGGTGCCCTCCGGAATCTGCAGTTCGGAGATCTGTATGGCCGTGGCGTCGGGCAGCCGGCCGGCCAACCAGACGTGGAGGCGCAGGCGGAGCTCGGCGTGGTCTCGCTTCGAAGGCAGCGGCATGGTCCGGCAACCTACACGCGGTCGTCCTGCTCGGTCAGGAAGTCGACCAGTTGCTCGACCGCTCCGACGAGCGACGAGTCGAGGTCGCGGTAGGTGGTCACCCGGCGCCGCAACAGTCGCCAGAATCGGCTTGGATCATCGACACCGAGTGCCGCGCAGACACCGTCCTTCCACGGACGATCGAGAGGCACGCTCGGCCACCGTTCGAGCCCGACGACCGCCGGCTTGACCGCCTCCCAGACATCGACGAAGCGATGCCCGACGATGAGCACGTCCGGATGGTCGATCTGTGCCGCAGCGCGGCTCTCCTTGGTGCCCTCGACGAGATGATCGAGCAGGACCCCGAGCCGCCGCCCGGATCGGGGTCCGAACGATCGCACCCGATCGGCCAGATCGTCCATCCCGTGCATCGGCTCGACCACGATCCCCTCGACGCGGAGATCGTCGCCCCAGACCTGCTCGACCAGCTCGGCGTCGTGAATGCCTTCGACCCAGATGCGGCTGGCGCGCGCCACCCGTGCCGGTGCATCGGGAACGCCGACCGAGCCCGACGCTGTGACCGAGGGCGAGCGCGACGCGCGAGCGCCAACCAACACGACGCGCTGACCGTCGACCCGGAACGACCCCGGCTCGTTGCGGAAGCGGTGATCGCGACCCATCCGATCGCGGATCAGCAACTGGCTGTCAGCAAACTTCACCACTGAACCGGCGACACCCGACTCGTGCTCGATGACCAGCCCGAGCCGAGCGGCAACCACCGGATAGCTGGGTCGGTCCCGGCGAGGCGCATCAACGTCGAGCGGGCCAGCGAGGAGCGCGTCGTCCAATCCCATGGCGCGAACAATACGAGCCCGACGAGTTCGACCCGTGTCAAGGATCGGGCGGTCGGTCCCTAACCGGGCCCTAATACCTTCGTCACGCCTACCTCGTCATCGTGGCCGACAACTGGGGACATGACGACACCCGACCAAGCACCCCGCCCGGCCCGCCGAGTTCGCCGCATGTGCCCGCACCGTCGGCTCTTGCGCCCTGGCCCGCTCATCATCGTGGCCCTCGTCTTGCTACCGGCCGCATGCAGCTCGACACCGGTTACTACGGCGACTACCGGAACGGGCGCGAGCGACCCGACCGAACCCGCGAGCAGCGTCGCGTCGGCCCCGAGCACGACGTCCACGACGACAACCTCGACGCCCCCGCCGGCCTCGACGACCACAGCGGCTCCCGCCGTCGCGCCTCCCGGCGCGGCCCCGGTCACGGGGACCACTCCAGACGATGTGGCGGCCGTCGACGGCGGCCTGGCGGAGCTCGACACACTGCTCGGCTCGATCGACACCGCCCTCGAGGACGAGGCCGCCGCCCGTGTCCAAGGCGAATGATCACGGCGCCAGTTCCATCCATATCCACCAACACACTGCCTACCAACACATCGCAAGGAGCATGAAATGAGATCCATCCGTCCCGCCTGGTCCGTAAGGGCCGTTCTCCTAGCCGTCATCGCCTGCGCCACTATCGCCATGACGGCCGTCGCCGCGACCGGTGTCGCCGACGCGCAGGAGGCGCCGGCTCCCACTCGCTCACTGGACGACCTCAAAGCGCGTTGTCTTGAAGCGATCGAAGCCCGCCTCGTCACGCTCGACCGGCTCGACTCCGCTATCGCGACATCGACCGCGCTCACCGACAGCCACGCGGCGACCCTAGGCAGCATCGTCGATGGCGCTGTGGCCCGGCTCGAGGCGCTCGTTCCCCAGATCGAGGCCGCCGCCACGCCCGAGGAGCTGCGACCTCTGTGCACCAGCGTCGTGGTCGACAACCGGATCTACCTGCTCGTGGCCCCCCAGGTGCACCTGACCATCGCCCTCGACCAGGTGGACCTCGCAGTCGGAGTCGCCACCGACGCCATCGCCCGGCTCGACGCCGCCATCACCGATGCCGCAGCCGGGGGCGCCGACGTGACTGAGGCCCAGGCGCACCGGGACATGGCCGCGTCGGCGGTCGACTCGGCCGCGGTCGCCGTCGCCGGCCACGCCGACGCCGTCGTGGCGTTGACGCCCGCTGACTGGAACGCCGGCACCGCGGGCCCGGTGCTCGACGCCGCCC
>CAYMJU010000170.1:0-2561 GCA_964390555.1 uncultured Acidimicrobiales bacterium
GCGTGCACACGAGCGGAAGGAATCGGCCGGTGGCGTCGGCAAAACCAGCGACCGCGCCCGTGGTGTCAGCCGTCGGCCGGCCCGAGACCGAGTACACCGTGCCCGAGGTGCCGAGTGAGACCGCCACGTCGCCCGGGCGAAGACCCAGACCGAGCGCCGCGGCCATGTTGTCGCCGGTGCCCGGCCCGACCGTCACCCCCGACGGGAGGCCAAGCGCGGCAGCCGCCTCGACGGTGAGCGATCCGACCGTCTCGAACGGCGTCGCGACCCGGGGTAGCACCTCGGCGGACAGTCCGACGAGATCGAGCACGTCGGCGCGGTAACCCTCGGCACCCCACCATCCGGTACCCGACGCGTCGCCGCGGTCGGTGACGTGTTCGCCGGCGAGCCGCCAGGTCAGGTAGTCATGCGGCAGCATCACCCGACGCACCCGGGCGTGAACCTCGGGCTCGTGGGCGGCCAGCCACGCCACCTTGGTCACGGTGAACGAGGCCACCGGCACCGAGCCGCACGTCACCGCCCACCACTGCGGGCCCATTCGCTCGACCAGCGCCGCGGCCTCGGGTGCCGACGTGGTGTCGTTCCAGAGCTTGGCGGGGCGCAGCACGCGATCGGCGCCGTCGAGCACCACCAGGCCGTGTTGTTGACCCCCGACGGCGATCGCCACGACCCGGCGCCGCACGTCGCCGAGCGCCCCGACGGCATCGACGAGCGCCGTCCACCAGCTCGCCGGGTCCTGCTCGGATACCGGCGGCAGTGTCTCGGAGTGGCGGGCCCGCCCGATGCCCACCACCTCACCGGTCGCCAGGTCTCGCGCTTGGACCTTGGTGGATTGAGTGGACGAGTCGACCCCTAGCACGACGGGCTGGTCGGTGGTCACGGCTGCTCCGGTATCCAGGTGAGGCGCATGGCGACGTCGAGGACGGTGCCGGCCTCGAGCACGCGAGGTCGGCGGTTGAACGCGTCGGGCGCCTGGGTCTGCGGCTCGACGCACACCACCTCGGGGTGCTCGTCGTACACCACCCAGGCCTCGACATCGGAGTCGATCCGCAGCGAGCCGACGCCCGGCCAGGTGACCACCGGCGCCGCGGTGACCTCGCCGAAGCAGTCGTCCCACGGGCCGGCGGGAACGGGGATCCTGCGCCCGGTGGGGATGCCCTCGGCGTCGCGTTCCCACAGGTATCCGGGGGCGAAGGACAACTCGGCGGGACCGCCAACGCCGAGGCGACGGCGCAAGCAGGGGTGCCACCCGGCCATCACCGGCATGCGCCGGCGCGCCGTCACCCGCATCGTCACCTCGACGGCCGTGTCGAGCACCGAGATCCGCTGCTCGACCTCGCCGCCGAACGGCCACCGCCCTTCGAGGTCCAGCCGAAGCACACCCGGCGCCACTTCGTCCCATGTCGCGCGGTAGCCGAGCCCGTGGATGGCGTGGGGCGGCAGATCGACGTCGAGCTGATGGGAGACGCCGTCGAACGCGAACCGGCCGCGACGGACCCGCCCGGCCCACGGCACCATCGGGTAGCAGCCCCAGAGCAGCAGGTCGCGCTCGTCACCCGGAGGCGCGAGCAGCTCCACGCCGTCGATTGTGATCGAGGCGATCCTCCCGCCTCGGGCGGCGTCGACCACGGCTCGCAGCTCGCCGCCGTCCAACCCCCACCCGATCGTCACGCTGTCACGTCCTCACGTACTCGCGGCAGTGCCTTCGTGGCACTCGTGCGCCGCTCGGAGATATTCTCACTACCGCAGGAATATCTTGCCACTACCGCATTCGTCGCCGTCGAGACCGACGCCGGCGACAAGTAGGGAGACCCAGATGACACGAGACCCTCGCCCTGACGACAAGTTCTCCTTCGGCTTGTGGACCGTGGGGTGGCTCGGTGTCGACCCGTTCGGGATCGCCACCCGCCCGGCGCTCGACCCGTGGGAGTACGCCGAGCGGCTGGCCGAGATCGGGGCGTGGGGCATCTCGTTCCACGACAACGACGTCTTCGCCTTCGACGCCGACGAGAACACCCGCGACCAACGCGTGAGCCGGCTCCAACGGGCGGCGTCGGCCGCGGGGCTGGTGATCGAGATGGTCACCACCAACACGTTCACCCACCCGGTGTTCAAAGACGGCGCCCTCACCGCCAACGACCGCGAGGTACGGCGCTTCGGGTTGCGCAAGGTCTTACGGGCCGTCGACCTGGCCGGCGAGCTCGGCGCTACGACGTTCGTCATGTGGGGCGGCCGCGAAGGTAGCGAGTACGACGGCTCCAAGGACGTGTACGCCGCGATGGAACGGTACAAGGAAGGGATCGACACTGTCGCCGGCTACATCAAGAGCCAGGGCTACGGGTTGCGCATCGGGCTCGAACCCAAGCCCAACGAACCCCGCGGCGACATCTTCCTCCCCACCGTCGGCCACGCGCTGGCCCTGATCGCCGAGCTCGACCATCGCGATGTGGTCGGCCTCAATCCCGAGGTCGGCCACGAGCAGATGGTGAACCTGAACTTCACCCATCAGCTCGGTCAGGCCATGTGGAGCGGCAAGCTCTTCCACATCGATCTCAACGGTC
>CAYMJU010000171.1:0-18315 GCA_964390555.1 uncultured Acidimicrobiales bacterium
CGGCACCGCGGGCCCGGTGCTCGACGCCGCCCGCGCCGCGGCTAGAAGCGGTCGCTCGCAGCTCGGTACCGCTCGCGCCGAGATCGCAGCCGCGGTGGCGGCGCTGACCGCCGCTTGACGTCAAGCGTCGGTCCCGATCGACGGCCGATCCCCGGGCGGATCGGCCGTCGATCCGGACTGATCGGTTTCGTCTTGGTCGGTGATCCAGTCGCCGGACTCGATCAGCCGCATGGAGGCCGCGCCCGCGGCCAAGCGGACGCCGGGGAGGTAGATGAGTGCGTCGGCGCCGTCGACGACAATGGTCTGGCGCCGGTACAGGCCTACCGACACGCCCTCGATCTCGTCGAGGATCGTCTGGATCCGAGCGGCCGCCGCGTCGTCGATCGCCGTCCACACGGTGATCGTCATCTGATGGTCGTGATCAGCGGGGACGGTTATCGGGAAGCCGTGTCCGGTGTCGTAGAGACGGAACCCCGAGATCTCGGTGTCGGTGGGAACGGCGAGCCCCCGGAACACCGAAGAGCGGGATCCACCCAGTCGAAGGGAACCATAGGCAACGAAACGCCGCCGCCCCTCCCCCATCTGCACCCGTCTCCCATCGTTTCACCGGCTTCCGGGTCATCGTGGCAGACCGGGACACGCCGCGTGGTCGATATGGACGACAAATTGAGGAAATTCCCCGACGGGTGAGGGAATCAGCGGGAGCGGGCGATCACCTGTTCCCCGAATCGGGCGAGAACGTCGACGGTTTGGCCCACGTCGTCACCGGGAACGGCAACGCTCACCCACGTGACCCCGAGCCGAGCGAGATCCGCGAGTCCGTCGAGATAATCGTCGGCGTCGAACGTCGCGCTGGCCGGATCGCCACCCCGCCGGCACGAAAACGCCACGTCGATCGCCGACCGGTCCCGGCCGGCTTCGTCCACGCGCTCCCACAGGTAGTCGAGCATCCCCGCCAGGTCGTCGATGGTCTCGAGTGGCACGGTCTTGGCCGTCGTCGCCATGACCCGAGCCGCCGGGAACGGACACCACCCGTCACCCATCTGGGCCGCCCGGCGCCGGGCCAGCTTGGAGTTTCCCCCGATCCAGATCGGGAGCCGGTTCTGGATCGGCTTGGGGTTGGCCGACTGGCCCTGGGCATTGAAATGGCGGCCCAGCAGCGCGTAGTTGTCGGTCGACCAGATGCCCCTGATCGCTTCGATCGCCTCGTCGAACAACTCGTTGCGCTCGTCGAAGTCGACGCCGAGCGCCTTGTACTCCCCCTTCTGGTAGCCGACGGCGGTGGCCAGGATGAACCGCCCGCCGGAGAGCACGTCGACGGTCGCCGCGGCCTTGGCCGTCACGAACGGGTTCCGGTAGGGCAGAACGGCGATGTTCGGGAACAGCCGGATTCGTTCGGTCACCGCAGCGACGAAGGCGAGCGCGACGAAGGGATCGAGAGCGTCGTGGCCACCGGCGTTGAGCCAGCGGTCGCTCGGGACCGGATGATCGGTGAACGCCAAACCGTCGAACCCCGCATCCTCGACGGCTCGGGCGATCCTGATGATCCCCGACTTCTCGACGAAGGCCGGGTTGTGGGGGTGCGTGACGATCGGGTAAGTGATCGAGAACCTCATGCGAGAAACGTAGCCCGATCGACGAGCCGTGTTCGGTGCCGGTGCGACAGCGACCTACCATCGCTCGCCGTGGAAGCCCGCGACGTGCTCGACGGTCCAAGCCCGGAGAACAACCGATGACGACCGAGAAGCTCCTGACCCGGCTTGCGGTGGCTCCGGCCGACAACGGGACCTACCTTGCGAGGAACACCGACATGGGCGCCGATCGATTGTTCGGCGGGCAGATGACGGCCCAGGCCCTCGGCGCCGCGGCCGCGACCGCCGATCCGGCGAAGCCGACGGCGAGCATCCACGTGACCTTCATCGAGCGCGGCGATCCCGATCGCCAAGTCCGTTACCGAGTCGAGGAGCTTCGTTCCGGCCGCACCGACCTGCGCTTGGTCCGGATCGAGCAGGGTCGGCTCTGCGCGTTGGCAACGATCGCGTTCATCGATCCCGACCAGACCGGGCGCATCGACCACCACTCGCCCGCACCCCCGTCAGCGGCGCCGCTCGACCTTCCCCCGATCGACCGCATGAACAACCGCAGCCTGCTGATCCGCGCCGAGCCGGGCAGTTCCCCGTTCCACATCGGCGCCGTGCCGGCGGAGCATGCCGTCTGGATGCAAGCCGACGCCACGATGACGGACCGCTGGCTCGACCATCATCAGATGCTGACCTACTGCTCAGACCTGACGATGACCGCGACCCCGTTCCGTCCAGTCGACGGGGCCGACTACAGCAGGCCCGACGTAGTGTCGTCGACTCGCTCCATACACATCTGGTTTCACCGCCCGTTCCGGTTCGACGAGTGGCTGCAGCTCCATCACCGCTGCCCGAACGCATCGGGAGGTCGGGCCCTGGTGCACGCCCACTGGTTCGACCGCACGGGTCGCGCAGTCGCGTCGGCCACCCAGGAGACGGCGAGCGACCTCAGGACCCCTCGGGCGTAGGAGCCTCGGCCCGTCCGCTCGGTGGCGGCGTGCGCGCCCCAAGCGGGCCATCGTGCAGCGGGTTGTGCCGTTCGGGCCGCCGTGCCTCGTCGTCGCGCAGGATCGAGTCGATCTCTCGGGCGAGAGCGTCGAGTCGACGACGGGCGTCTCGTTCCGCGGCTCTGATCTCGTCGAGAGACTCGCGGGCCCGGTCGACCTCGCCGGCAATCTGGGCGCGGGCCTCGGCCTCGGCCCGGGCCAGCAGCGCCGCCGCCCGCTCGCGGGCCTCGTCGAGCGCGCGCTGGCCACGGCCCCGAAGCTCGTCGGCGTCGGCTTGGGCCCGGCGGACCATCTGGCCGATGCGCAGGCCGAGCCGTTCGGTGTCGATGCTCTCGAGGTCGGGGTTGTCGAAGTCGGGCTTGTCGAAGTCGGGGTTGTCGAAGTCGGGGTTCTCGAAGCCGGGATTGTCGACGTCCACAGCATCGCCGGTCGGCGCCCCGACCCCGCCGGCCGCCGAAGGTGGAGGAGCGGGAGGCGGCGGGAGCGGCTCGGCGGTCCGGGGGGTGAACGTCGCGAAGGGATCACGCCAATCGGGGGCGTGGTCCGGGCGCTCGAGCCGCGAGGATGCCGCGCCCTCGAGTGACGCCAGCAGTACGTCGAGCTCGTCGGCCAGGTCGTCGAGGAACTCGGTCACCGCGATGCGGTCGTAGCCGCGCGCGACGACGGGGAACGCACGCCGCCGGAGATCGTCGGGGGTCGTCACCCGGGCTCGCCGCCACGCTCGCCGGCCGCCGCTTCTACGTAGCGCGACGTCCGGTCCCGGAGCATCCCCAACAAGGTGTCGGCCTGGCCGGCGAAGACAGCGAGCGCCTCGTCGAGTCCGACCAGCTCGTCGCGCGTCGCGATCAGGTCTCGGTGGGCGATCACGAGTTCGGCGCGGCGAGCGTCCAGTTCCGCCTCGAGCCGGCTCAGGCGAGCGTCCTCGGAATCGAGCGCCAGCCTGCGCTGTTCCTGGGCGGCGCGACGATGGCTCAGGTGCGCGTCGAGCAACGACCAATCGACAAGCGCGTCGGCGTCCATCGTGACCGGCCTCCAGCGTCTGAGCGTTAGCCGCCGTGGCCCGCCCCGCGCTGTCGAGAATATGAGCTTTCGAGTCCCAGCGCCTGAGCCGATCGCCCCACAAACAGCGGCGATCGGCCGCGGTTCCTCCGTTGGTCCTACCAGTGACGGTATGTCCTACCAGTGACGGTATGAAGGTGAGCGTGATCCTCCCCGACGAATGACGTCGTGTTCCTCGACACCTACGAACATCCGCGGATACTTGAACGCGGCCCGTCCGAGCGGCCGAACCGCTTGCCAACAACGAGTCGACGTAGGTCCCCATCGTGCGGTGCTGCTTCACCACGCCAGGGACCATCCAGTTCGCGACACGCATCCTCCCCAGTTCGCTGCGGTGCTAGCAATCGGCTATCTCGCCCCGATAGCCGTGACTGAGCCCTGATGCGCCCCGTCGGTGGCTCCATCAGTCCGAGGCGAGCAGGCGCTTTTGCAGCGGCGCTGGGAAACGGGCGTTCACCCGGGCCGGGCCGATAAGGGCTTCGACTCGCTCGGCCTCGGCGGCGATGGCCTTCAGCCGCTGCTTCGGCACCGCCTCGAGAAGCGCATAGGAAACCTTTCCGTCGGGGCGATGAACCCAGCCGCCGATGACCCGGCCGTCGAGCCACACCGTGGGGCCTACGTTGCCGGCGCGATCGACCAGCGTCTGCGCGAAGGCTCCGTGTTCACCCATGTACCAGCCGCGCTGCTTCCAGCCCATCACCGTTGAATCCAGACCGGGAAGAAAGGCCAGCGATTGCCCAGATGAGATCGTCGCGTCGACCTCTGATTCAAGCAGGATTCCTTCTGAACCGTCGTCGAATCTCACGGTCACAAGCCCGAGGCCCTTGAGCACCGCGTTCACACGTGTCTTCGACCAGCCGGTCCACCAAGCGACATCGATCGGTGTCACCGGTCCGAAACGGCGCACGTACGCTTCGACGAGCGTCCTCTCGGCAACCGATCTTTCGATGGGTGGCAGGGCGCCAGGTAGCCAGCGATCCATAGCAGTCCAGCGGTATTCGGCGTTGGTCCACGATCCAGTCGGCTCGGTGCGCACCACCCGGCCATCGAAGCCCAGATTCAGCAGCAACCGCGTATGCGCAGACTGCTCGACTACGTAGTTGCCCGTGCCGCGAGTGATCTTCACCGCGAGATCCGGGCGTACCTTGCCGATCTGGCGCGCCGACAAGGGGCCCTGCGCCCGCAGCAGACCGAGCAGCGCCTCACCCGCCGACTCGGTAGTCCACCCGATCGGCGCGCGTCCCGCAAGCTCGCCGGCGAACGCCACCCACTCTTTCGCAGCGAGGTCGCTTGTTGTGGACGAATGAACGTGCGGCGCGAGCGCAAGCGGGTACACCCACATGGTGCGCCGCATACCGTGATGGCGCAACAACGTGCGATCGCGGTAAAGCGCAGCGGCGACCGCGTCGGTCGACGGCGTGCGCATGCGCGAGAGCACCGACAAGAACACCGTCGCGGGGTCGCTCGAATGCAGACACACCACTGACTCGGTGATCTCGACGGCGTCGTCACTGCGGCGGCTCACGAGCAGGCGGTGGTTGTGCGCGAGGCGTGCGCGTCGCTCTGCATCTGTCATCCGCAGCACGAGCCGCAGCGTAGCGAGTCGGAGAAACACGCATTGGCCGCATGTATCCCTGCGAGGGTCCGCCTTGGCCAGGCACCTCAATTGATCAGCTGCGTCAATGATCGAGGCTCATCGCGCCGGTCGCTCACTGGGAGTTCAAGCGGACCCGGCGGCGTGGCGATGACAACCGAATCCCTCGGCGGTGCTCACAAGGCTGTGCGCTTGCCGCGAGCCTCGGTTCTCGGGCCCGCCCACGAGCATGCGTGGCAGGGCTTTAAGTTCTTGGCTCTGCCGTGGCGGGGTCTTGTTGAGACTGGCGGAACCAGAATTCGACTTCGCGGCGGCTGGTCGATCGCCGGCCGAGGCCGGTGACGAGGGTGAGGCCTTGGCCACCAGACGCCGTTGTCTGGGACGATTGCATCGGTTCTCCCGTGTTGTTGCCGGGCGTGAAAGTACCCGGGTGACGCCGGGCTCGGGCGGATGGGTAATGCGACGAACCCGTACATCTAGGCGTCGGCGCTACCGTCGTACCGCTTGAGCGCATGCGCATGGGCCGAACGAATCAAAGTCGCGGCGAGTGCGCGGACCACGTGATCGAGAACGCCTGGCTCCCCGGCGGTCAGGGGCGACGCGTCAGAGCCAGCCGACGGTCTTGGTCTCGGTGTAGATCTCGAGGCCTTCGATGCCGCATTGGCGGCCGATGCCGGACCCCTTGTACCCACCGAACGGCGAGTCGGCGCCGTACCACACGCCGCCATTGATCCCGATCGTGCCGGTGCGGATGCGGCGGGCCACGCCCTTGGCGCGATCGAGATCGCCGCTGGTGATCATGCCCGACAGGCCGTAGAACGAGTCGTTGGCGATCCGCACGGCATCGTCGTCGTCGTCGAAGGGGATGACGACGAGCACCGGCCCGAAGATCTCCTCCTGGGCGATGGTCATCGAGTTGTCGACGTTGGCGAACAGGGTCGGCTCGACGTAGTAGCCGCGGTCGAGGTGCGCCGGGATACCGCCGCCGGCGACGACCTGGGCCCCTTCGTCGATGCCCTTGGCGATGTAGCCGAGCACGCGCTGCTGCTGCTTCTTGGACACCAGCGGGCCCATGATGTTCGACGGATCGGTCGGGTCGCCGTAGGGAACATTGGCAAAGCTGGCGGCGGCGATCTGGATGGCTTCGTCGTAGCGCGCCCGGGGCACGAGCATGCGGGTCGGCATGGCGCAACCCTGCCCGGCGTGCATGCACACGAACATGCAGCCGCCGACCGACGACGCGAAGTCGGCGTCGTCGAGGATCAAGTTGACCGACTTGCCGCCGAGCTCGAGGAACACCGGCTTGATCGTGGCCGAGGCTGCCGACATGATCCGCATGCCGGTGGCGGTGGATCCGGTGAAGGCGATCAGGTCGACGAGCGGAGAGGTGGTCAGCACCTCTCCGACGAGGTGGTCAGACGAGTTGACGATGTTGACCACCCCAGGCGGGATGTCGGTCTTCTCGGCGATCAGCCGACCGATCCGTGTGGCGTTCCACGGGGTGTCCGGCGCCGGCTTGAGGACCATGGTGTTGCCCATCGCCAACACCGGCCCGATCTTGTTGAGGATGATCTCGATCGGGAAGTTCCACGGGACGATCACACCGACCACCCCGATCGGTTCCTTCCACACCTGACGGTGCGTTGATACGCCCATGCCGAAGCTGTCGGCATCGGGCAGGTCGCGCGACCACGGGAAGGTCTCGATCTGGTCGGCCGGCCATGTGAGGGCCTCGCGAAGCGGGGCGTCGAGCTGGGCGCCGTAAGTGACCATGACCGGGCACCCGACCTCGGCGACGAGCTCGGCCCGCAGGTCCTCCTGCTCGGCCACGATCGCGTCGCGCAACTGGTACAGGCACCGCTTGCGCAACTCGTGGTTGGTCGACCAGTCGGTCGTGTCGAACGCACGGCGGGCGGCCTCGACGGCGCGCCTCATGTCGGCCTTCGAACCGTCGCCGACCGGTCCGAGGATCTCCTCGGTGGCCGGATTGACGTTGTCGAAGGTGGCGCCACCCTCGGCGTCGACCAGCGCACCGTCGATCAGAAGACGTGTCTCACCCATGTCGGTTCCCTTTCGGGTCGCAGATGAGACGATAGTCGCGCCTTCATGTCGGCCAGACCAACTCCAGATTGGTGACGTGGCGCAGGTTCGGCGTGTACAGCAGTTGGTCGACCTCGGGCGCGAGCGTGTACTCCGGGACCCGTCGGTGCCATTCGTCGAGCACCACGCGCAGCTCCATCCGAGCCAGGTGCGAGCCCAGGCAACGGTGGACGCCGCCGCCGAACGCGTTGTGCTTGTTCGAGTCGCGGTGGAAATCGACGGTGTCGGCCTTCTCCCAGAACCGTTCGTCGGTGTTCGCCGAGCCGATCATCACAAAGACGTTCTGGCCCTTGGCGACCGGGCACCCGGCGAGCTCGGTGTCGTGCATGGCAACGCGAGCCACCCCGGTCACCGGCGACTCCCAGCGCAGCATCTCCTCGATGGCGTGAGGGATCAGCGACGGGTCCGTGACGAGCGCCTGGCGCTGCTCGGGATGTTGGGCGAGATAGGCGATCATGCAATCGAGCGACGCGGTTACGGTGTCGAGCCCCGCAATGAAAAACAAGAACCCGATGTCGAGGATGTCCTCGCGGGTGAGCCGCTCGCCGTCGACCTCGGCGGTGAGGAACCCGCCGAGCAGATCGTCCTGGGGACGGGTGAGGTGGTCGTCGATCGCCTCGCCGAGGGCCGCGTACACCTCGGGGGCGTTGACGTCGAGCGTGGCCCGGCGTTCGTGTTCGGTGTCACCACCCGGACGGATGATGCCGTCTTTGAGGACGAGGAAATCGGGCAGCCGTTCGACGGGAAGACCGAGCAACTGGAGGAACACCGTCGTCGGGAGCTTCTCGGCGATGGCATCGTGGAAGTTGCAGCGGCCCGAGTCGGCGACGGCGTCGATCAGGTCGCGCACGAGCTCACGCGTGCGGGGCTCGATGTCGACCATCTTCTGAGGCGCGAACAGCGGGTCCAGCAAACGGCGGAACTTCTTGTGCTCCGGCGGGTCGATCTGGAGCGGGATGAGAGGCCGGACGTTGCCGAGGTAGACGGCGTCCATCCCCGAGCCGAACGTCTCGGAATGGCGCAACACCTCCTGGACGTCCTCGTGGTGCGACACGAGCACGCCGAATCCGGTGTCGAGAGTGCGCATGCCATCGCGGAGGAACTTGTACCCCTCCTGCGGGTGGGCGAGGACGTGGGGGTCGTCGGGCACGAGCGCGGCGAGCATGTCGCCACTCGCCGGTTGGACAGTTCCGTCGAGGGATGGATCGTCCGCCGCAGTGTCCTCAGCCATTGGTTGTCTCCTCGATCGAAATGGCTTCCTCAGGGCAGTTGCGGGCCCCGAGCCGAGCCTGATCCTCCAGATCGGACGGGACGTCGGTCATCTTGAGGCTGCAGTAGCCGTCGTCGTCGGCGTCGAAGACGCCAGGGGCGAGGGCATAGCAACGACCGTGGCCGGTACACCTGTTCATGTCGACGTGAACCCGCACGAGGCTCGACCTCCAGTTAGCTGCCTGCGCACCCGATGGTAGACGCGGACCGCTCACCCACCCGTTCCGACCGACAATAGGAAGATCGGCCCTGTTCGGACCGCCGCGGCTTGCGGTAACACATGTTGAGCCGATGCGGCGGCAAGACCGGCTGGTCAGATGGAAGGCATGTTGATGACGACACGAGCACGGGGCCAGCAGCGTCACGCGATTCTGGTGGCCCTACTTGTAGCCCTCGGCCTCGCTCTCGTGGGCCCGTCCTCGACCGCCTCCGCGATCCCGAATCCAGTAGCATCGGTCGGACCCGCAGTGACGCCGCTGCCCGCGGTCGACTTCAGCACCTTGGTCCGCGAACCCGTCCAACAGTGGGGCGTGGTTGGCGCCGGGTTGTCCGACACCAGCCCGAAGCCCCAGGTGTGGGACTTCGCCGAGATCGGCGACCGGATCTACGTGGCCGGCATCTTCACCGGCGTCCAGCGCAACGCTTTCGATCCCTCATCGACCGTCTCGCCCCAGGCCTACCTGGCTGCGTTCGACCGCGACAGCGGCGCTTGGATCTCGACGTTCGCCCCCCAGTTCGACCGCGCCGTCTATGACCTGGCCGTGCTGCCCGACGGGAACCTGCTCGCTGGCGGCGAGTTCACCCAGGTCAACGGTCAGAGCCGCACCGCCCTCGTCGCCCTGGACCCAGCCACGGGAAGCACGGCTACGGGCTGGAACACCGAGGTGTACCGCGAGTGGAGCACCCAACGGGCCGTGGTGCGGGAGTTGGTGGTCGACGGCGGCCAGGTCTACGTGGTCGGTGAGTTCGACCACGTACGGATCAATGGCACCGGCTACGTCATCTTCTCGGCGTTCCGCCTGAACGCATCGAACGGCGCGCTCGACTTCAGTTGGATCCCGCGACCGAGCGGCGGCGGGGTGTGGGACATCGCCATCGACGGCTCCCGCAACCGAGTCCACCTCGTCGGATTCTTCACCTCGCTCAGCGCCGCTCCGGGAACGGCGCGCATGGGCACGGTCAGCGGGACCGACGGACTGCCGATCCCTGGGCTGACGCCGTTCCAGAACAACTCGCCCGGCCAGACGTGGACCTGGGCTGTCGCCTACGCCGACGACCACGTCTTCGTGGGCGGCTCCGAGCACGTGATCCAGGTGCTCGACGCCGGCAGCAACACCCGCATCGGGTACAACACGACCGGCCTGGGCTGTTCGAACTTCCTACCCGCGAGCTGCAGCCCGGCCTTCGTCGGCGGCGGTGACTACCAGGTGCTCGAGACCGGCACCGGCCAGATCTTCGGCGGCTGCCACTGCTACGAGGCTCGTTCGGCGTACCCGTCCTTCATCGGCCGCACGCACTACTCGTCGTTCACCGACCAACGCACCGACCACAAGTACGCGATCGCATACAGCTCCACGACCGGGGCGCCCGCGAGCAACTTCGTGCCGGGCCTGCGGGCGCCGACGTGGGGGACTTGGGCGATCTTCGTCGACAGCCGCGGCTGCTACTACGTGGGTGGCGACTACAGCCGGACCCAGGCCGGGGCCTGGATCGGCGGCTTCGGACGCTTCTGTCGCGCCGTGACGCCGGTGGCCGCGGTGACGGGGACGAGCGGAGCGGGGTCGGTCACCCTCAGCTGGCCTGCAGTCACCTCACAGCTCCCGATCGCGCGCTACCGCGTCTCCCGAGACGGGGCGTTCGTCGGCGAGACGACGGGCCTCACCTTTACCGACGGCGGCCGCACCGCGGGGGCCCAACACAGCTACACCGTCGAGACCGTCGATGTCACCAGTCGTCGCAGCGCCGGGAGCAGTGTGACCGTCACGGTCGCCGCCGCGGACACGACGCCGCCGTCGGTACCGACCGGAGTTACGGCCACCGCGAACGGCACCAGCGTCACCGTGTCGTGGACGGCCAGCACCGACAACGTCGCCATCAAGGGCTACCTCGTGCACCGCGACTTCCAGTACGTCGCCTTCGTCGCCGCCGGCACCACCTACACCAACCTCAACGTGCCCGCCGGCCCCCACCGCTACGACATCCGCGCCCAGGACACCAGCAACAACAACAGCGCCCCCGCCACCACCAACGTGACCGTCAACTGACAGTGAGAATCGGGTGGGGCCGTCAGCCGGGCGCGCCCCGGCCGAGTCAGCGTTCGAGGTTGTCGCGTAGGCCGGCAGCCGGCGGCTTGGGCTTCCACATGTGGGTGCGCACGAGTGATGCGATCTCGGTGAACCGGCTGACCGTCTCGTCGGGGAGGGCCTCGACATGGCCTAGCAATCGCGCCCCGAACACGATGTGCGCGCATCGCTCGGTCACCTGAGCCTGGTGCAGGGCGTCGCCAGCGCTCTTACCCACACACAGAAGCCCATGATTGGCCATGAGGACCGCGGCGCGGTTGCCGAGGTGCGAGGCGGCCTCGACGGCCAATTCGTCGCTCCCCGTCATGCGGTACCCGGCCACCGGGATCGCGCCGCCGACGAAGACGATGACCTCCTCGATCACCGCCGGGATGGGTTGGCGGGCGACGGCGAACATCGACGCGTGGACCGGGTGACAGTGGACGACACCGCCGACCTCGGGGTATCGGCGGTAGCACTCGAGGTGCATCGCCTTCTCGCTCGTCGGCGACCGGTGACCATCGACCACGTTGCCGTCGAGGTCGACGAGCACGAGGTCGTCGATCGTCATCTCCGGGTACGACAGCGACGACGGCGTGACGCACACGGTCGTGTCGTCCACGCGCCCCGAGACGTTGCCGGCGGTACCGACCACGAGCCCGCAGGCGTACATCTCCTTGGCCGCATCGAGGACCTGTCGGCGGGTGTCATACATGGCGATTCCGATCTTGGTTCTAAGGGCGGCGGCGGTTCGCGGCGTCCCAGACGTCGGCGTTGGCGAGGTGTTCGGGCCGCCGGCCCTCGAGAACGGCCACGATGTCGGTGGCGATCATCGAAGCCTGCCGGGACTCGGTGTCATAGGTCGCGCCCCCGATGTGCGGAGTGAGCACCACATTGCTGAGCCCGATCAGCGCATGACCCTCGGGGAGGATCTCCCCGTCGACGTGGTCGAGCCCGGCCCCGAAGAGGTGGCCCGATTGCAGCGCCGCCACCAGGGCGTCGGTGCTGTGCAACGCGGCGCGAGCCGAGTTGAGGTAGATGGCTCCGGGCTTCATCAACGCGAACTGGTCGGGGCCGATCATCCCGAACGTCTCGGGCGTCACCGCGGCGTGCATGGAGACGACATCGGCGCCGGCCAAGGCGTCGCCGAGGTCGCGATGGGTGGCGTCGGGGGCGTAGGGATCATGGGAGATCACGCGCATGCCCAATCCGGCGAGCCGCCACGCCGTAGCTCGGCCGACGGCGCCGAAGCCGACGACGAGCGCTGTTCGCCCCGCCAGCTCCCACGCGCGGTAGCGCTGGTAGGGCATGGTCGCGCCGTAGACCTGGCGGGTCCGCATGTCGCGATCCCCCGGCACCACGCCGCGGTTGACCGCGAACAGCAGCGCGATGGTCATCTCGGCCACCGCGTCGGCGTTGCGACCCGGCGTGCGGAGCACGGCGATGCCGGCGGCGGTCGCACCGGAAACGTCGACGTTGGTCGGGTCGCCCCGCGTGCTCCCGATAACGAACAGGGGCTGCTCGAACACCGGTCCCTTGCACGAGTCGGCCTCGCAGATGACAACCGTGGCACCCAGCTCGGCCACGCGAGCCGCGAGTTGGTCGGGGTTGTAGAGCCGGATCGGGTTCTGGTCGATCCACGGCTCGTACACCACGTCGGCGACGGCGACGAGGCGCTCCATACCGGCACCCCGGAACGGCGCGGTCACGAATGCCACTGGTCGATCGGCCATGGTTGCCATGATGCCGCGTCGACGGTTGCCTCGGCCAACCTGCTCGGCAGGAGGCCGCGCCGACTCGCGAGCGGCCGATCGGGCATGACAGGCTTTACGGTGTGGACGAGTTGATCTGGCACGAGCGCACGCGCTTGAACCGCCCGATCCTGGTCGTCGCGTTCAGAGGCCTGTTCGACGCCGGGGAGGCCGCTACCCGCACCGTCGACCGCCTGGCCGAGCTCTACGACGCGTCGACCGCGGCGTCGGTCGACCCCGAGACCTTCTTCGACTTCACCCAGCAACGGCCCCATGTCGAACTCGACACCGAAGGCGTCCGCCGAATCCGCTGGCCGGCGAACGAGTGCCGCGTTTGCACCGTCAGCGAGTCCCGCCACGACCTGGTTCTCATGGCCGGAACCGAGCCGCACCTGAGGTGGCGCACGTTCGCCGATGCGCTGCTCGAGGTCGTCCAGATGCTCGGGGTCGAGCTCGTCGTGACCCTGGGCTCGAACTATGGCATGGTTCCTCATTCCCGCCCGCTCGAAGTGGTCGGCTCCACGACCACCGCCGACCTGGCCGAGCGGCTGGGGCTCGGTCGACCGAGCTACCAGGGCCCGACCGGCGCCGTCGGCGTGCTTCACGACACGCTCGACAACGAAGGCGTCCCGGTCATCAGCCTGCGGGTGTCGGCACCGCACTACGTCCAGGGCACTCCCAATCCCAAGGCCGCCCAGGCCCTGCTGCGGCGGTTCGAGCTCGTCACCGGCATCGCCACCGATCCGAGCGCGCTCGACCAGGACGTGCGCGAGTGGGAGCTGCGCGTCGAGTCCGCGGTCGCCGACGATTCCGACGTGCGCGAATACGTCGAGCGCCTCGAAGCCGCGGCGGACCTCGACGACGACCCGCTCACCCGCGCCGGCGACTTGGCCGCCGAGGTCGAGGCGTTCCTCCGCGAGCAGGGCAAGCGCGACAGCTGAGCGGGGTCCCGCCCGCCGATTGCCGGTTGCGCTCAAGTGGGGGCGTCGCGGGCCGATAGATCGGGGAACGCTCCGACCTTGGAGGCCTTAAATGCTGGCAAGAGCTGCTCGCTGTGTCCTGACCTTTTCACTCGCCGCGACGGCTGCAACCGCGGTTGCCGTCGTCGGGGCGTCGCCGGCGTGGGCGGCGGGCCCGTTCGCGGTGACGACGACCGCCGACGTGGTGAACGGAGGCGACGGGGTCCTGAGCCTCCGCGAGGCCATCAACGCCGCGGCCGCCGACGGCACGGAGACGATCGTGCAGCTCGCGGCCGGGTCCACCTACCAGCTGACGATCTGCGCCGACGACGGCGCTGATGAAGACCTCAACGCCGACGGCGACCTCGATCACCTCGAGGCGTTCCAACTGACGATCCAGGGCAATGGTTCGACGATCCGCAACACCTGCGTCAACGAGCGGGTGATCGAGACCGGGAACGCGTTCTTGACCTTGCAGAGCGTGGTCATCACCGGCGGCGACATCGACGCGCTGCCGGACAACGGGGGCGCGGTTCGCGCGACCGGAAACGTCGAAACGTTCGACTCCGAGATACGCGACAACTCGGCGGCCACGGGCGGGGGGATCTTCTCGGATGCGACGGTCAGCCTGTCTCGCACCGCGATCACCGGCAACACCGCAACGAGCGTCGCCGGCGGTATCGCCGCGACCGACGTGATCAACGTGGCGGCGTCGACGATAAGCGGGAACACCGCCCTGTCGGCGGCGGCGCTCGAGGCCACCGACATCATCCTCGACTTCTCGACCATTGCCGGCAACACCACGAGCGGGGCCGGCAACAGCGACATCGAGAGCGACACGTTCGAGTCCGAGGCGTCCTCGGTCGGCGACTCGCTCGGCCTCGGATCCGCTTGCGGTATCTCGATCACCCTGACGTCGTTCGGCGAGAACGCCGACGACGACGGAACGTGCGGGTTCACGCAGCCGACCGACCACCCGAACGTACCCTCGCTCGGGTTGCTCGCTCTCGGCGGCACCGCTCCCCGCTACCGGCTGCCGGCGATCGGCAGCGTTCTGTTCAACGCCATCCCGCTCGGCGAATGCCCCAGCGACGAGCAGCGCCTCGTCCCACGCGGCCAGGGCGGGCTGTGCGAGATAGGCGCCGTCGAGGTGCGCGTCCCCATCGCCAACGACGACACCGCGGTCGCCGCCGGGCCGACCACGCTCGCCGTGCGGGCCAACGACACCGATCCCGACAGCCGGGTGACCGCCGGGTCGATGACGATCCCGACCGCACCCACTCGCGGGACGGCCACCGTGCAGGGCGACTTCACGATCCTCTACACCCCGAACCTCGGCTATGCCGGTCCCGATGCGCTGATCTACCGGCTCTGCGGTGCCGGCGAGACCCAGTGCCAGACGGCGACGGTGAGCCTCACGGTGGTGGCGACGTCGCGGTTCGTGCCGTTGTCGCCGGCGCGGGTGTTCGATACGCGACCCGGCGAGACCGCTCCCGGTCCCAAGGGGTTCGTCGCCGCGGGTGGATCGATCGACGTGCAGGTCACCGGGGTGGGGGAAATCCCGGCCACCGGCGTGTCCGCCGTCGTGTTGAACGTCACCGCAACCGAAGCCGGTGCTGCTGGCTTCGTCACCGCCTGGCCCACCGGGCAGGCTCGACCCAACACATCGAACCTCAACCTGATCCAACCCGGCCAGACGGCTCCCAACCTGGTGACGGTCCCGGTCGGCGCGGGCGGCAAGGTCAGCTTCTTCACGCAATCGGGCGCTCATCTGCTCGCCGACATCGCCGGCTACTACACCGGCGCGGTCTCGGCGACCGCCGGTCGACTTGTACCTCTGACGCCGGTCCGCATCTTCGACAGCCGGCCCGGTACCTCCGAACCGGGGCCGAAGGGCTTCGTCGGCGCCGGCGCGACCGTCGCCGTCGCGGTGGCCGGGGTCGGGCCGGTGCCCGCCACGGGAGTGTCGGCTGTCGTGCTGAACGTGACCGGCACCGAAGCGGCGGCTGACGGCTTCGTCACCGCGTGGCCGGGCGGCACCGCACGACCGACCGCCTCGAACCTCAACCTGTCGGCCGGGCAGACCGCCCCGAACCTCGTGACCGTGCGGGTCGGTGCCGACGGCCGGGTCAACCTGTTCTCCCAGACCGGCGCCCACCTGATCGCCGACGTCACCGGTTACTACACCGACGCGACTGCGCCGTCGTCGGGGGCCGGGCTGTTCGTGCCGCTGACACCCGGCCGGGTGTCCGACACGCGGGCCGGTACAACGGATCCCGGCCCCAAAGGTCTCGTCGGCGAGGGAGCCTCGATCGACGTGCAGGTCACGGGTGCCGCTTCCATTCCCGCCGGGGCGGCGGCCGCCGTACTCAACCTGACCGCCACCGAGGCGGTCGGCGCCGGGTTCGTGACCGGCTGGCCGACCGGAAGCGGGCGGCCGAACGCCTCGAACCTGAACCTCAACGTCGCGGGTGAGACCCGACCGAACGCGGCGATCCTTCGTCTGGGCAACGGCGGCCGAATCAGCCTGTTCTCCCAGACCGGGACCCACCTCGTCGTCGATGCCAGCGGCTACTTCACAGGGTGATGTGTCGGTCGGAAACCGGAGGTTTCCGACCGAGCTTTGAGCTAGCGGCCTTCGGCCGCGCTCGTTCTCGCTGGCCGGACCGGCAAAGCCGGCTCCGGCCAGGGCGAGGGGGAACGCGGAGCGTTCCCCCTCCCGCTCCCCCTCCCCCAACCCCTGGGCGGCGGACGCTCAGACGCGACGAGCCGAGCCACGGCAACAACCTCAAGAGCCCGCATCACCCACAGACACGCCGATGGGGCAGGGGCCCCATCGGCACAAGCTCGGCGACGTGCCGAGTCGGCCGCGGGACACTCAGACGCGACGAGCCGAGCCAGATGGAAGCGCGTCGAAGGCCTTCTTCATGGCGCCGAGGGGGTCCTTGCGGAACTCGGCGGCGGTGGCTTGGTGGCCGGCAAGGGCTTGGAGCTCCTGGCCGGCGCGCATGGCGGCGCGGGCGCCCCACACGTCGAAGGATCGGTGCACTGACCGCTTGTTGATCTGCTGAAGGTCCGACGGTACGCGGGCCACCGTCGTTGCCATGTCGAGCACGCGATCGTCGAGCTCATCGGCGGGAAACGCCCGGTTGGCGAACCCGACCGCGACCGCTTCGGCAGCCGAGTAGGTGTTGCCGGTGAGCATCATCTCCATGGCCACACGCAACCCGAGCAAGGGCGTGTGGAACTGCCAGTCCGGCGGGCTGGCGACCCGCACCACCGGATAGCCGATGACCGCGTCGTCGGCCATGTAGACGAGGTCGCACCCCGATGCCAGCTCGGTGGCACCGGCCATGGCGTACCCGTGGATCTGGGCGATGACGGGCTTCGCGAGGTCCCAGATCTCGAACCATGTGTCGGTGGCCTGGCGGGCCCATTGGCCATCGCCGGGCGCGGAGTAGAGCGGAGGGTCGTCCATCAAGGCGCCGCTCAGGTCGTAGCCCGACGAGAAGCACACGCCGGCCCCCCGGACGATCGTGACGCGCACTTCCGGATCGTGGTCGTGGGCCCGCAGCGCGCCGAGCAGGTCGTTGCGCAGCGGGGTGGAGATGGCGTTGCGCTTCTCGGGCCGGTTGAGCGTTATCCGCCGGACGTGCTCGGCCGGGGCGTCGACGAGGATGTTGGCGTACTCGGCCATCAGCGGGCGCTCCGGGCGGCATCGTTGCGAGCTGCATCACCTCTGTCGTCGCGGTCTCGGGTGCCGGCCAGGTCGGCGGCGAGCGCGTAGGCGGCGGGGTCCTCGGCCCGCACGATCAGCCCCGTGATGCCGGGGTGCAGTTTCTCGGGCCACCGCTCCCGTATGCGCTCAGCCGAACCGAACAGCGCCCCTTGTTCTATGTACTCGTCGGGCACGGCGTCGATCGCCTCCTGCTTGCGGCCCGCGAGCCACAGCTCCTGGATGCGCGCCGCCGCTTCGGGGAAGCCGCGGCGGGCCATCGCCTCGCGGTGGTAGTTGTTCGTCCTGCTACCCATGCCGCCGACGTACATGCCGGTGAGCGGCTTGCGTTTGGCGATCGCAGCAGCGACGTCGTCGGTGAACTCGATGGTCACGCCGTGGAACACCTCGAACGACTTGCGGGGCGGTAGCCGCGGGTCTCGTCGGGCGAAACCCTTGTCGAGCGCCGGGCCGTGCGTCTCGGCGCCGTCGGGGCCGTAGCCCATCGGGAGCCAGCCGTCGCAGACCTCGGCGGTGAGGGCGACGTTCTGCGGGCCGCCACTGCCGAGCCAGATCGGGATGTTCGGGTTGGGGTGCATGATCGACTTGAGGGGCTTGCCCTGGCCGAGCCCTCCCGGTCCGGTGTAGGGCAGCGAGATCTGCGTGCCGTCGTGGGTGAGCCCTTCCTCACGGCGCAGCACCTTGCGCATGATCGTCACGTAGTCGCGCAGCATGCCGGTGGGCTTGCCCCACGGCCGGCCGTACCAGCCTTCGACGATCTGGGGGCCGGACAAGCCGAGGCCGATGATCACCCGGTCGCCGCCCGCGAGGGCGTCGATGGTCATGGCGTGCATGGCGGTGGCGGCCGGGGTTCTCGCCGCGACCTGGACCACGCCGGTCGCCAACTTGATCTTGTCGGTGAGCGCGGCCAGGTAGGCAAGCGGGGACAGGGCATCAGACCCGTACGCCTCGGCCGTCCACACCGAGTGGTAGCCGAGC
>CAYMJU010000172.1:0-33457 GCA_964390555.1 uncultured Acidimicrobiales bacterium
CTGCGGGCGAGGTCGAGGTGGTGGACCGTGCCACCGGTGTCAAACGCGCCGTCGCCCCGGCCGCCGCCGCCGCCGAGGTCGCGGCCCTGGTGCGCGCCGCCCGATAATGGCGCGTCGGCAGGGTCGATCAGGCTCGGTAGAAGTCGACCTCTTCGGGGGGGAGGGGGGCGGCGCCGAGGATCAGGTCGGCGGCTTTTTCGGCGATCATCATCACCGGCGCGTAGATGTTGCCGTTGGTGACGTAGCGCATGGCCGACGCGTCGACGACCCGCAGGCCATCGATGCCGTGGACGCCCATGGTGAGCGGGTCGACGACGGACATGTCGTCGGTACCCATGCGGCAGGTGCACGACGGGTGAAGCGCCGTCTCGCCGTCGCGCCGGACCCAGTCGAGGATCTGCGCGTCGGTGATCACGTCGGGACCGGGAGACACCTCGCCGCCGTCGAAGGCGGCAAACGCCGGCTGCCCGAGGATGTCGCGGGCCATGCGGACGGCCTCGACCCATTCGCGGCGGTCCTGGTCGGTCGACACGTAGTTGAACCGGATGGCCGGCTTGTCGCGCGGGTCGGTCGAGCGGATCTTCACCGAACCTCGGGCGTCGCTGTACATGGGTCCGATGTGGAACTGGTACCCGTGCCCACCGGCCGGTGCGCTCCCGTCGTAGCGCACGGCGATCGGCAGGAAGTGGAACATGAGGTTCGGGTAGGCGACGTCGTCATTGCTGCGGGCGAAGCCGCCGGCCTCGAAATGGTTGGTCGCACCGGGGCCGCGCCGGAACAACCACTGCAACCCGATCCACGGCCGGTTCCTCCACTTGAGCGACGGGTTGAGCGACACCGGCTGGGTGCACGAGTGCTGCACGTACACCTCGAGGTGGTCCTGCAGGTTTTCGCCCACGCCAGGCAGGTCGGACACGACGTCGATGCCGAGCGCTGACAGGTCGGCGGCATTCCCGACGCCGGAGAGCTGAAGTAGCTGGGGCGAGTTGAACGCGCCGCCGCACAGGATCACCTCGCCCGCCTCGACCGTGCGCACGCTGCCGCGCACGACGTATTCGACCCCCACGGCTCGGGTTCCGGAGAACCGCACCCGGTTCACGTGGGCGCGGGTGACGACCCGCAGGTTCGGCCGTTTCATGACCGGGTGGAGGTAGGCCCGGGCCGCGCTCAGGCGGCGGCCCCGGTGAACGTTGCGGTCGAACCGGGCAAAGCCCTCCTGGCGATAGCCGTTGACGTCGTCGGTCAGCGGGAATCCGGCCTGCTGGACCGCCTCGAAGAACGCGCCGAACAGCGGGTTGGTGGCCTTGCCGCGCTCGACCACGAGGGGACCGTCGTCACCGCGCCACTCGTCGCCACCGGCGAGGCAGGTCTCCATGCGTTTGAAATAGGGGAGGCAGTGGGCGTAGCTCCACGTCGCCATTCCGGGATCGGCGGCCCACCGCTCGTAGTCGAGCGGGTTGCCGCGTTGGAAGATCATGCCGTTGATGCTCGACGACCCGCCGAGCACCTTGCCCCGAGCGTGGTAGATACGCCGGTTGTGCATGTGCGGCTCGGGCTCGCTCTCGTACTTCCAGTCGTAGAAGCGGCTGCCGATCGGGAACATCAGCGCGGCGGGCATGTGGATGAACACGTCCCAGCGGTAGTCGGGGCGACCCGCTTCGAGCACGAGCACGCGGTTCGACGGATCGGTCGACAGCCGGTTGGCCAGCGCCGACCCAGCCGAGCCGCCTCCGACGATCACGAAGTCGTAACGGTCGTTCATCAGTAGGGCGAGTCCACGTCGCCCATCTCGACGTAGACGGACTTGCGCTGGGTGTAGTGGTCGACCGCGGCCAGGCTGTTCTCGCGGCCGAAGCCGGATTGCTTCACCCCGCCGAAGGGGATCTCGATCGGGGTGATGTTGTAGTTGTTGATCCAGATCGTGCCGGCTTGGAGGCGGGCGACCACTCGGTGGGCGCGGGTGAGGTCGCGGGTGAACACGCCGGCGGCCAGGCCGAACTCGGTGGCGTTGGCCCGCGCCACGACCTCGTCCTCGGTGTCGAAGATGAGCACCGCCATCACCGGTCCGAAGATCTCCTCGCGCACGATGGTCATGTCGTCGGTGCAGCCAGCGAACACCGTCGGCTCTACGAAGTTGCCGTCGGTCAGCGCTGGGTCCGCGGGCGCGGCTCCGCCGCACAACAGGCGGGCCCCCTCGGCCCGGCCGCTCTCGATGTACGCGAGCACCTTGTCGCGATGGCCGGGGGAGATGAGGGCGCCGACGTCGGTCGCGACGTCTAGCGGGTCGCCGATCCGCATGGCCACGGTGCGATCGACGAGGCGGCGCAAGAACTCCGCCTCGATGTCTCGGTGCACGAACACTCGGGTGCCGTTCGAGCAGATCTCGCCCTGCGTGTAGAAGTTGGCCATGAGTGCCGCCGACACCGCGTTGTCGAGGTGGGCGTCGTCGAACACGATCAGGGGACTCTTGCCACCGAGCTCGAGGGTGACGTGCTTGAGCGAACCGGCGGCTTGGGCCATGACCAGGCGTCCGGTGCCGACTTCGCCGGTGAGGGACACCTTGGCGACGCCGGGGTGCACAGAGAGAGCCCGCCCGACCCGGCCGTCGCCCTGCACGACGTTGAAGACGCCGGCCGGAAGCCCGGCCTCGGTGTAGATCTCGGCCAGCTTCATCGCCGTGAGGGGGGTGAGCTCGGCGGGCTTGAACACCATGGCATTGCCGCAAGCGAGGGCCGGTGCCGACTTCCAGCACGCGATCTGGAGGGGGTAGTTCCAGGCGCCGATGCCGGCGCACACGCCGAGCGGCTCGCGCCGGGTGTAGGCCCACGCCGAGCCGAGGTCGTAGTGCTCGCCGTGGATGGTGGGGGCGACGCCGGCGAAGTAATCGAGGCAGTCGGCGCCCGACGCGACATCGACCACAGACGCTTCGGCTATCGGCTTGCCCGTGTCGAGCACCTCCAGCTCGGCCAGCTCGTCGTTGCGGGCGCGGAGCAGGTCGGCGGCCGCCCGGAGGATCTTCGAACGCGCCGCGCCGGAGTACCCCCGCCACTCGTCGAATCCGGCGGCGGCCGAGCTGACGGCGGCGTCGATGTCGGCCGGTGACGCCTGGTCGACGGTGGCGAGCACCGCTCCCGTCGCCGGATTGGTCGACGTGAACGTCTCGCCCGATGTCGCGGGGGCGTGGCGACCGTGGATGTACAACGAGACGGTGGTCATGTTCGGTTCAAGTCGTCATGGCGGTCGTTAGGCGGTCGGCGGCGGCCACGACGGTACCGGCGATGAGCTGCTCGTCACCAGGTCTGGGGAAGCGGTATGCGGGTCCGTGGGCGTGGAGCGCGGCGACGACGGCACCGTCTCGATCGCGCACGGGTGCCGCGACCGAGGCGATGCCCTCGACGTACTCCTCGAGGGTCCACGAGTGTCCGCTGTCGATGGTGGCGTCGAGCCGGCGCCGCAGCTCGGGCGAGTCGGTGACGGTGCGCGCCGTGAGTCGTTGCCGGCGCCGGCCGAGGAGCGTGTCGCGTTCAGACTCTGTGAGGGCGGCCACGAGGACGAAACCCGAGGAGACGACGTGCCACGGCAACGCGTCGCCGGTCCAGTCGCGCACCATCACCGGGTTCTCCGAGTCGGCCTGGGCGAGGTACACCACGGTGTCGCCCTCGAGCACCGAGATGCCGGCGCTCTCGCCGAGGGCGTCGCGCAGCTCGACGAGATGCGGACGGGCGAGATCGACCAGATCGTGCCCGCGCCGACCGGCGGTCGTAAGGTCGTCGAGCGCGGCTCCGATTCGGTAGCGGCCGCCGACGCTCACCTGCTCGACGGCGCCGATCGTCTCGAGGGTCGACAGCAGGCGGGACACGGTGCTCTTCGGTAGAGCGACGCGCTCGGCGATCTCGGTCACGCCGGTGGCGCCGGTCGCCAACACGCGAAGCACAGCGAACGCCCGCTCCACCGATTGCACGCTCGACATGAGATATTCGACCTCACCCGAAAAGTGGGTGGTGGTGAGCGCCTGGGCGCTCACCACCACCGTTGTGAAACCCGGTTGATCAGGCGCCGAACCAGGCGCTCCACGTGGCCTCGTTGGCGGCGATCCACTCGGCGGCGACCTCGGCTACGTCGCGGCCCTCGAGTTCGACGTCGGGCAGCATCGACAACTGGTCGTCATTGGTGAGGGTGAACGCCGTGAGGAAGGCGTAGACCTCGGGGTCCTTCTCGGCCAGGCCCGCCGAAGCGAGCTTGATGAGCACGTCTTCGGGGTAGTCGCACGCCACGGTGGTCGGGTCGGCGTAGCACTCGTCGGAGTAGGCCGGCAGCTCGACCTTGACCAGGTTGTACGCGGCGACAGCCGCGGTCGGCGTCCACCAGTACATCAGCACCGGCTCCTCGTTCTGGAAACGGGTGTCGAGCTCGGCGATGGTGGCGGTCTCGGAGCCCGAGTAGATCACCTCGAACGGCAGGCCGAGCTGCTCGACGATCGGCTCGTCGTACTGGGAGTAGGAGGGGTCCGTGGCGAGGAAGCGGCCGAGGTCGCCGGTCTCGGCGGTGGCGAACAGCGAGGCCACCTCGGGATCGAGGAAGCCCTCCCAAGTGGCCAGCTCGGGGTTGGCGTCGAGCACGTATTGGGGGACGTACCAGCCGATCCGGCCGACCGCGCCCAGCTCGCCGATGTTGACGACCGAGCCGTCGTCGAGGAACGCCTGCTCGTCGTCGACGATGCCCGAAGGCCACAGCTCGAGCACGGCGTCGAGCTCGCCCGACGACAGGCCCGCGAACATGGTGTTCTCGTCGATGTCGAGGATCTCGACCTCGTTGCCGAGATTGGCCTCGATGAGCTGCGAGGCGATCTCGGCGTTGAGCGCCGAGGCGGTCCAGGCGTTGGCGACCAGCGTGATCGTCGGTCCGCCGTCCCCACCTCCGCCGGTGTCGCCCTCCGCAGTCTCACCGCCGGTATCGCCGGACTCGGCAGCGGTGTCATCGTCATCGTCGCCGCACGCGGCGGCCACCATGGCGAACGCGGCCATGAGGCCGAGGATCAGTAGAAGTTTGTGTCGCATGTCCCCTCCTGGGGTGAGTTGCCCGGGTCTGTTCTAGCCGCGGTTCTATCCCTGTGGGGGCGCGGCCCGCGTACGGTCAGCTGAGTCTAGTTCCGATCCATGGATCAGGTCCACAACGTGGAACCCACGCTCGAATCGAGTCTGTTGCGGTTGACGGCGGCGAGGTAGCGTGCGCAGCCATGGCGATGCTGGATGTCTCGGGAGTCTGGAAGGTGTTCGGATCGGGGAACCCGACGCGAGCGATCGACCTGGCCCGATCGGGTGCCAGCCGGGGTGAGATTCAACAGGCGACCGGCCAGACCGTGGGTGTGCGCGACGTTTCGTTCTCGGTGGAACGAGGCGAGACCTTCGTCGTCATGGGACTGTCCGGAAGTGGCAAGTCGACGCTGGTGCGTTGCATCTCCCGACTTGTCGAGCCTTCACAGGGTTCGATCCTGCTCGACGGGCGCGACCTCTTGTCACTGTCGGCCACCGAGCTGCGCGAGGTGCGCCGCACGCGGATGGCGATGGTGTTCCAGCACTTCGGCCTTCTCCCGCACCGGCGGGTCATCGACAACGTCGCCTATGGGCTGGAAGTCCAGGGCGTCGGTCGCGCCGAGCGGCACCGGCGAGCCGGCGTGGTGCTCGAGACGGTCGGGCTGAGCGGCTGGGCGAGCCACTACCCCCAGCAACTGAGCGGCGGCATGCAACAGCGGGTCGGACTGGCCCGCGCTCTCGCCCTCGACCCCGAAGTGTTGTTCTTCGACGAGCCCTTCTCGGCCCTTGATCCGCTCATCCGGCGCGACATGCAGGACGAGCTGCTCCGGCTTCAGGGTGAGATGCCGCGCACGATCGTGTTCATCACCCACGATTTCGCCGAGGCCCTCAAGTTGGGCGACCGCATCGCCATCATGAAAGACGGCGCGCTCGACCAGACGGGCACTCCCGAGGAGGTGGTCGCGTTCCCGGCCACCGAGTACGTGCGGGAGTTCACGACCGACGTACCACGAGGTCGGGTCATCTCGGCCGCCTCGGTGATGGCGCCGGTCGGCGCCGGAGCTCCCCCCGGTCGCACCGTAGAGGCGTCGACCAAGGTCGGCGACCTCGTCGACCTGCTTCTCGCCGATCCCGAACCGGTCGGCGTGCTCGATGTTGCCGGCGCGCTCGTCGGGGTGGTGGACGGCGCGGCGGTTCGGGCCACCCTCGCAGGGTCGGTCGGGTGACCTCGACGAGCGCCTCGTCGGTGCCCGTTCGGCGCCTCGGTCGCGTCGACTGGTCGCAGCACCGCACCGCTCTCGGAGTGCTGGCCGGTTTGGTCGGAGCGGTGGTCGCCCAGATCGCGTTCATCGACGTCGAGACGTTCCCGGTCGATTGGAACCTCGACCTTCACGAGCCGGTGAACGAGTTCCAGAGCTGGGTTCGGGACAACCGTCGTTCGCACTGGTCGTTCACCTGGTTCTTCAACCCGGTCAGCGACGCGGTCGACTGGGGGCTGACGTCGGTCGGCGACGTGTTCGCCTGGTTGCCGTGGTACACGCTGCCGCTGGTCGCGTTCGTGCTCGTGGCCCGGCGCGGGCGATACCTGAGCGCCGGAATCTGCGCGGCCCTGCTCCTCTACACGGGAGCGGTCGGGCTGTGGGAGGAGAGCCTCGAAACGTTGGCCCTGATGACGGTGTCGGTCCTGCTCGCCGTGATGTTGGGCGTGCCGCTCGGTGTTTGGTCGGGCGTGTCACGCCGGGCCGACGCGGTGGTACGACCACTGCTCGATGCTATGCAAACGGTGCCCTCGACCGTGTACCTGGTTCCTGCGGTGCTCTTCTTCGGCATCGGCGAGGTGCCGGGGTGCCTGGCCACGGTCGTCTTTGCATTGCCGCCCGTGGTGCGGCTCACCGCGCTCGGTATCCGCGAAGTGCCGCCGGCCACCGTCGAGGCCGGGCGCATGTATGGCTCGACCCGCTGGCAATTGCTGACCAAGGTGCAGTTACCCCAAGCCGTTCCGTCGATCATCACCGGCGTGAACCAGTCGATCAACCTGGCCCTCGGGATCGTCGTGATCGCCGCCCTGATCGGCGCTGGCGGCCTCGGCCAGGAGGTGATCCGTCATCTTCGCCAGACCCGCTCGGCCGGCGAGGGCATGGTGGCCGGCATGGCGATCGTGGCCGTGGCCATCGTGCTCGACCGGGTCATGCGATCGTTCATCGAGCGGCCGGACCGCGTCGCCGGTCGCCGTGACCGGCGCCCGGCCATCGCGGTGACTGCGGGGCTCGTGGCTGTGATCGTCGTCGGTCGGGTCTTCGACTGGACCGAGTTCCCGGTGTCGTGGGGGTCGGACTTCGCCCGCCCGCTCGACGACGCCATCGTGTGGTTCCGCGACAACTTCGGGGACGTCAATCGCAGTTTCAGCGACTTCGTGGTTGCCGACATCTTGATCCGCGGCCGGGACCTTCTTGCCGACACGTTGGCTTGGCCGGTCGTCGTCGTGGCCGCGGCGAGCCTTGGATGGTCGGTCAAGGGGTGGCGGCTGGCCGTGTTCTGCGCCGCCGCCCTGATCGCGATCGGCTTGGTCGGCATGTGGGACGACGCCATCTACACGTTCGTCCAGACCCTGGTGGCGGTGGCCGTGGCCTTGGCCATCGCCGTGCCGGTCGGCATCTGGGCCGGTCGGCGGCCGATGGTCGAGAAGGCCATCGCTCCAATCCTCGATGCGTTCCAGACCGTCCCTTCGCTGATCTACGCCATCCCGTTCGTGATGATCTTCACCGTGTCGCCGGTACCGGGGATCTTGGCGTCGGTCATCTATGCCATCCCTCCGGGCATCCGGGTCACCGCGCTCGGCATCCGCCAGGTGCCGGCCGAGACCGTCGAGGCGGCAACGATCTTCGGTGCGAGCCCGAGCCAGGTGCTGTGGGGGGTGCGGGTGCCGTTGGCACTGCCCACCATCATGGTCGCCGTGAACCAGGTGATCATGTTGGTGTTGTCGATGGTCGTGATCGCCGGGATGGTGGGCGCGCAAGCCCTCGGCTTCCGAGCCGTCGAGGCCTTGACCCGGCCCGACACCGGACTCGGGGTCGAGGTCGGCATCGCCATCGTGGCCACGGCCATGATCCTCGATCGCGTCACCCAAGCCCTCGCCGACCGCGTCCGCCCCTCGGCAGCGTGATCGCGCCAGAACTCGGGGTGCGCAGCGAGTCAGAACCCGACGCTTCAGAACACGGCGCGGCGAGGCGGCGTCGGACGGTCGGCGAACACCGGGTGCACGGCGACCCAACCTCGGACCGAGTTGATCATCGAGACGTCGGTGGCATCGCGCAGGTCGGCCAGGGTTACGACGCGTTCCTCGACGGTGCCGGCGGCGAGCAGCTCGGCCCGGAACGTGCCGGGCAACAGGCCGCTCGATCGGGCCGGTGTCACGAGCGTGCCGTCGAGGTCGAGGACCAAGTTGCCGATCGTCGTCTCGGTGACCTCGTCGCGCTCGTTGGTCAAGATGACGTCGGCGGCATCGGGAAACTGCGCTCGGGCGCGGGCGTAGACCTCGCGTCGCGTGGTCTTGTGGTAGAGCATCTCGTCGCCGCTGTGCACGCTCCGCTCGGCGAGCGGAACCCTCCACGGTGTCGGCGGTTTGGGCAGGTGCGCGGTGACCGCGAGGTCGATGGCGCCGTCGGGGGCGAGGAGCAGTCGGAGCCGGCGCGGTCCGTCGCCGCTCACCGCCTCGACCAGTCGTCGAGCCTCGGTGACGTCAAGGTCGAAGCCGAAGTGCTCGGCCGAGGCTCGGAGCCGATCGAGGTGACGGTCGAGCAGCAACGCTCCGGTGTCGGGTTCCCAGCCCATGGTCTCGAGCAGACGAAGGTCGGGCCGCACCCGTTCGAGAACACGAGCCTTGACCCGGGTCTCGACCCACTCGTCCTCGGCCGTCGAGTCGGCAACGATCCCTCCACCGACGCCGTACTCGGCGCGACCACTGTTCAGATCGATCCACACGGTGCGGATGGCGATGTTGAACTCGGACCGGCCGTCGGGGGCGATGGCGCCGACCGCACCCGTGTAGACGCCGCGGGCGTCGCCCTCGAGCCCGGCGATGATCTCGGAGGTGCGGATCTTGGGAGCGCCGGTGATCGACGCGCCGGGGAACAACGCTCCGAACACCGACACCAGGCCGGCATCGGTGCGGGCGGTGACCGTCGACGTCATCTGATGAACGGTGGGGTAGGGCTCGATGCTGTGGAGTCGGGGCACGGCCACGCTGCCGACTTCCGCGATGCGCCCCAGGTCGTTGCGCACCATGTCGACGATCATCACGTTCTCGGCGCGGTCCTTGGCCGAGCGCAACAGCTCGCTCGCCAGCGCGTCGTCGACGCGCGGATCGGGGTGGCGGGGGCGGGTGCCCTTCATGGGGCGGCTCGTGATGTCGCGTCCGGAGCGGTGGAAGAACAGCTCGGGCGACGCCGAGCACACCGCGGCGCCGGTGAGGCGCACGTACGCCAAGTGGTCGGCGCGCTGCGAGCGTGACAGGGCCGCGAACAGGCCGAGCGGGTCACCGGAGAAGTCGGTCCGCAGGCGGTACGTCATGTTGACCTGGTAGGTGTCGCCGGCGCGGATGTGCTCGTGTATCCGGGCGATGGCCGCGGCGTGGTCGGCCTCGGTGATCGACGGCTCCCAATCGCCGACGCGATACCCACTTCCCGATGGACCTCGACTGGTGATCGGCTCGTCGAACACGCCGAAGGCGACGAGTGGCACCGCCGGATCGCGGTGGGCGACCAGCGCGGGGTCGAACGCCGGCGAGGCGTCGTAGCTCACGAAGCCGACGACCCAGTGGCCGGCCCCGGCCGCGGCGTCGGCGTCGCGGAGCGCCTCGGTAACCTCGTCGAGCCGGTCAGCAACTATGCAGCGACGCGGCCGGTCGAAGGCCAGCCAGCGTCGCCCGGACGGTTCGGGGAACCGCAACAACGCGGACTCGACCTGCGTTCTCGTGCCCATCACCCGCCAGTCTGCCCGGACTGCCGCCCGTCGCACTGCCGGTAGCGCTCTGGCCGCGGCCGTTGCTCCGGAGCGTGCCACGAACGATCGGCGGCGGTACGGTGCCGGCGTGTCGAGGATGCTCATCGTGCGGCATCGGGAGTCGGTGTGGAACGCCGAGCGGCGTTGGACCGGTTGGGCCGATGTGGCATTGAACCACGCGGGCCGGGAACAGTCCCGGGCCATGGTCGCGTTCCTCGCCCCGCTCGGCTTCGATGCGATCGTAGCCAGCGACCTGGGCCGGGCGTCGGAGACGGCGGCGATCGTCTCCGACGGCATCGGGGTGCCGATCGTGGCGCTAGAAGGTCAGTTGCGCGAGCACCATGCGCCGCGATGGGAGGGGTTGACCCGCGAGCAGATCGAGGTGCTCGACCCCGGAGCCATGGCCGCATGGCGAGACGGAACCGGGCTCGACATTCCCGGTGCCGAACCGTGGGACGAGTTCACCGGCCGGGTCGTCTCGGGACTGGTGGTCGCGGCTGGTCACGGATCGACGGTTCTCGTGATCGCCCACGCTGGCGTGCTCAGGGCCGCGCGCCTCGCCCTCGGGGGGACTGACGAGCGGGTGTCGAAGCGGCGCGGCCTATGGGTCGAGAGGACCGGTGACCGGCTCCGGCTCGATGGGACCGAACGCGTGCTCGGCGGAGGTCAGGTCGTCGATGGCTCAGACGGTGCGACGGGAGCGGTCCACCTGGCGGCCGGAGAACGGCTCGGACAGCAGGCCCTGAACGAGATGAGCCTCGACCGGGGGGCTGAACCAGTAGCCCTGGCCGCGCTCGACGCCAACGTCGGCCAGAGTGATCGCCTGCTCGTGCGTCTCGACGCCTTCCGCCGTGACCCGGAGCCCCAAGCGGTCGGCCAGACTCGTCACCAGATCGATGATGCCGACCCCGGATTCGTCGCTCCGACCCGCACCCGGGGTGATGTCGGACACGAAGCTGCGGTCGATCTTCAGCGCGTCGACGGGGAGATCTCGTAGCTGCCCGAGCGACGAGTAACCAGTGCCGAAATCGTCGATGGCGACCTTCACGCCGTGAGAACGCAGTGCGTCGAGGGTCGCTCGTGCCGTCCCGATGTTGGTGAGCAGCGCCGTTTCGGTGAGCTCGATGGTCAGCGCCTCCGGCGGTACACGATGCCCGCTCAGCACGTCCAGCACGGTCAGTATGAACCCGGCGTCGGCGAGCTGGATCGCCGATACGTTCACCGCCACACTCAGGTGTCGGGTGCGTCGCCTCCACGATGAGAGGTGCTGGCAGGCCTCGTTCAGCACCCATCGACCGATCTGGTCGATCGAGCCGGTTTCCTCGGCGATGGGGATGAACTGCACCGGCGAGATGAGGCCACGTTCGGGGTGATCCCATCGCAACAGCGCCTCGAGCTCGACCGTTTCGCCCGTGCGCAGATCGATGATCGGTTGGTACACCACGGTCATGTCGCCGGCGCCGACGGCGGTTCGGAGTCCGTTGGTGAGCGACGTCCGTTCGATGACTCGGTCGCGCATCGTGGAATCGAAGCGCCGGATCGTGTTGCGGCCCTCGGCCTTCGCCACGTACATGGCGGTGTCGGCGTCTCTGAGCAGAATCTCCGAAGTCGTAGCGCTCGGCGCGGACGTGGTCACCCCGATGCTGGCCGATGGATGGAAGCGATTGTCATCGAGCAGCAACGGTGTGTGGATTGCGTCGAGGAGACGCCGCGCGAGCAAGTCGACCAAGTCGTCGCTCACCCCGGCATCGAGCAGCACGGCGAATTCGTCGCCTCCGAGTCGCGCCACCGTGTCGCCGGTTCGGACGGTAGCGGCGAGGGTCGAGGCGACCGCCTGGAGCAGCTGGTCTCCGATGGCGTGGCCGTGAGAATCGTTGACGGTCTTGAACCGGTCGAGGTCGATGAACATCACGGCCACCGGGTCGCCGGAGCGGCCGTTGCGGGCCAGGGCGTACTCGACCCGATCGCTGAACAACGTCCGATTGGGCAGGTCGGTGAGCTGATCGTGGAGGGCTTGGTGGGCCAGCTCGTCGGCCAGATCGGTGCTCGCGGTGATGTCGTGACCGTTGATCACGTACCCGGCGATGGTCGGCTCGTGGCGGAGGTCGGTGATCGTGCCCTCGACGACCACCCAGCCAGCGCCGCGCCTGCCGATCCGCGCCTTGAGGTCTGCGCGGTCGCCGCCTGCGATCGTCGCCGAGCCCAGCCCGGCAACCACCCGATCGGCATCGTCGGGATGCAGGGACCCCGCGAGATCGCTGCCCTCGGAGAGCAGCCAGCGCCAGGTGGGGTTTACGTAGCGCATCTTGCCATCGGGCGAGATCACCACGGTCAGATCGGGGGCCTCGGCGAGCAGCGCCTCGGCTCGGGACCGTTCACGGCGGCGAGCCACCCGCCCCGCGAACACGGCGAGCACGAGCGCGCCTGAGCCGGTCAGACCGGTGACGATGGTGTGGGTGCGAAGGGCAGCGCCGATCGCGCGCTCGTGCTCGCCGGTCATCTCGGCGACCAGATCGCTGGTGGCCGTGCCGAGCAGAGCGGCCTGGACACGGAGATCGGTGACCGCGGGCGCGAACGCCGGGTCGTCGTGGTCGAGGGCGAGGGCGCGCTCGCCGGCCTCGACGAGCTGGGCGTCGAGCGTCCTGACGTGTTCGAGATAGGCCCTGACCCGTGCGCCTTCAGCGGCCGCCACGGCGAACTGGTTGTGCGAGCTGCCGCGGAGCCCGGTCGTTGATCCTCCGTTGGCGAGCACCTCGATGTTCTCGGTGAGCGCCTCGGCGGCCGAGTCGGGGTCGGCGGGCAGTCCGTCGGATCGCGCGAGCACCGACACCACGTAGTCGTTGGCCAAGCCGCTGTGGCGACCGGCCACGGCGAGCACGCGGCTGTCACTGGCGACGCGGTCGTCGATCCGCGTCACCCCGACGATCACCAGGGTGATGATCATGGCGAACGCGCCGGTCAGCACGTACCGCTCGCCGGTCCACCATCGGCGGCGCGTCACGTCGCCACGAACCCGGCGCGCATGCCAGCCTGGTAGTGCCCAGGTAGGTTGCAGAACAACACGTAGCGGCCCGGATCCAAGTCGGCGACGAGCGGCCCGTCCTCGTCGACGCCGATGTACTCGTTGGCGGCGATAGGTGCCAACCGTTCCTCGTCGGCGGTCACTCCGTCGGTTCCGAGCGGGAGCTGCCCGGGCGCCACCTCAGTCCTGATCAGGACGAGCTCGTGAACGGTCGGGCCTTCATTGTGCACTACGAGGCGTCGTTGTGGCCCGGCGTCGATACGGGCCGGGGCGTCGACCTCGTAGTCGCGCACGACGACATCGACCGACGCTGCCGTGGGACCCCCGCCGCTGTCCGCGCACGCGACCGCGGCGACCGCGATCACGCCGAGTGCCGCCATGCGCCTATTCATGGCTTATCCATCGGTCACCGCAAGAGCGGTGTTAGCGAACGTGCTGGCAGTCAGATCTCGGGCCAGCGGCGGCGGACCCGGCGGCTCGTGCGGTCGCTCAGCATCCAGGACCGTCGCCACGCCCCCGCTTGCGGTCCCGACAGCGACGGCGTGGCCTGGGCGTGGGCCCGGCGCCGGGCCTGCCACCAGTCCGACGTCGCCTCGTCGGCCAGAGCGGCGACCGCGGCCTCGAGGCGGACCGCCAGCTTGCGCGCGTCGTCGTCGGCGCTCGGGACCAGCGGATCGCCGAACGTGACGATGGTGCGGCCGGGCTTCAGCCTCGACGCGCCCTTGGGGAAGATGCGTCCGGTGCCGGCCAGGTGGATGGGCATGATCGGCACGCCGCACCGGATGGCGAGGAACGCCGCGCCGCCCCGGAATGGCTGGCCCCACCCGTCGGGGCTCCGGCCTCCCTCGGGGAACAACAGCAGGCTCCACCCGTCGTGGATCAGATCCCGAGCGAGGTCCGCCGACTTGCGCCCGACCTTGGTGCGCTCGATCGGGATGGCACCCATGGCGAGGGCGGCCGCCGCGCCGGTCGTACGCGTGCCGAAGAAGTAGTCCGCCGCCGCGCCGACGACGAGTTCGTGGCGCCACGGTCGGGGGATGGTCGTGAGCAGCAGCGGCGTGTCGAGGTGGCTGTGGTGGTTGGCGACGAAGATCAGCGGACCCTCGACACCCTCGAGGCGGTCGAGGCCGCGACGCTCGGGCGTGGCGACCGTCGATACCAGCGCGCGCATCGGCCCCTCGACGATCGCCCGGCGCGCCCACCGGGCGGGCGTGCGCCGTGCCCAAGCGGTGTCGTAGTCGCCGCCGGTGCCCTTGTCCGCTGGTGGCAATTCGACGCTCCGTGGCACGGTGGGGGCGCGCAGCGGAAACTCCAACACCCTCACCCGGCGAGCGATCTTCGACACGAGCCCCGCGCTCACGTCACGTCGGCCATGAGGATCGGCGGGTTGTGGAGGTGGGTGATGGTGGCTTGTCGCCCCACCACGTCGCTCGCCATCTCGAGGGCGTCCTGGAGAGTCGACGCGGCCATGAAACCGAGCCTTCGCACGGCTCGCACGTCACCGCCCACGACTATGACGCGGCCGAGGTGCGCCAGGGCGTGGCTACCCCAGTACCACATGTAGAAGGGATGCACGCCGTGGTAGGCGTAGGACGTGCGGTAGAGATGGCGGTACCACTCATCGGTGGCGAAGCGTTCCTCGTACTTTTCGATCTCCACCGGGTCGGTGGTGTCGGCCAGCACCTGTTCGAAGAAGTCGATGTAGCTCGGGTGGTGCACCGGGTGGAAGTCCCATGGCGTGGGGTGGCTCATGATGAGCACGCCGCCTTCGCGAACGAGGGGCTTGCCGCGATACAGATTGAAGAAGTACCCGAGCCCGAGACACATCACGAGGATGGGGTTCATGATCGAGTTGACGTTGTACGGGCAGATGTAGGGGAGCCCCATGGTCAAGATGTCGGTCTGGCCCTCTACCGGTACGAGGTGCTGCTTGTAGACGTTCTCGGTGGTGACCTTGTGCACCGCCTCGACCTCGCCGGCCTGGACCGACGTGAGCTCGTAAGGCGCCTTCCATCCGTTGAAGATCTGCCGGCGAGCCTTGGCGGGCATCCGGTCGAGGCCGGCCTTCATGGCGAGGAAGGTGGCCCGGTCGCGCGCCGACCACTCCCACTCTCGTTTCTGGAGCATCGACAGCGGGCCGTCGTGACCGAACGTGTTGTTGTTCACCGTGGTCTCGATCTGGAAGATCTTGATCCCGGCATCCCGGAGGACCGCGCCTTGGCGCCAGTTGGACCGGTGCAACTCGCTCGAGTGCTGGTCCATGAACGACTTCGACTGGAGCATGGTGCGCACGTTGTGGTGGTGCTTGAGGCCCTCGTAGCCCGATAGCCCGGTGGCCGTCGACTTCCAACCGCCATCCATGGCGACCAGGTTGATGTTGACGTACACGATCAGGTCGCTCTCGGCGGCCCGCCGGTTCATCTGCACCGCCTCGCCGTGGGGTGTGTGGCCGAGGATCACCATGCCGTCGGGGTCCTCGGCATCGTGGTTGTAGAGCAGGCCGTGAGGGGCGAAGGCGTCATAGACCCGGTCGCCGACGGCGTGGCGCAGCTCGTCCTCGGTCATGCGCCGGTGCAGGGCCAGGGCCGCGATGATGTGGACGTCGTCGACGCCGGCCGCGGCGGCCAGGTCGAGCACGGCCTCGATCACCCGCTGGCGGATGTCGGGCCGGCGCATCGGGGGCAGCGGGAGCGAGATGTCGTCGAAGGCGATCGTGAGCCGCATGCCGGGCCGGAGCAGCGCCGGCAGCGGCTCGCAGTCGCCGAGCGGGTTGAGCAGGGCCTGGCGGATCGCGGCGTCGGGATCGGGCAGCCCGTTGCGCGGTTCGGCCGGGTAGATCACCCGGGAGCGTCCCGGCGGCAGCTTCTCGAGCCGGAAACCCTCGCCGTGGTGAAACACCATCGGCGGCGTCGACCGGTCGACCTCCAGCACAAACCCCGGTCGTGGAGACTTCTTGTTCACAAGCGCTCTCGTTCTTTCTCGGACCGGAGGTCGAAGGCGACCTTGACCGCGCCGCGGGGGCCGGCGTTGGCGGCGTGCTCGAGGGCCTCGGTGTACCGGGCCAGTGGATAGGTAGCGCTCACCAGGCGGCCCAGATCGGCCCGGCGCACCAGATCGACGGCCAGATCGAACGTGTGGGTCTTGGAGCCGTCGGCCCGGGCCTCGAAGCCGTAGGTATAGGCGCCGACGAGGGTGATCTCGCGATGCCACAGGGCGGTGAGCTGCACTCGGACCGTGTCCGGCATGCCGACCAGCACCACCTTGCCCCGGGGCCGCACCACGGCGAGCGAGTCGGCCACGCTGGCCTCGGACCCTACGCAGTCGATCACCACGTCGGCTCCGCCGGTGAGGCGTTCGACGGCGCCGTCGCCGATGGCCATGCACCCGGTCATTCGCCGCACCGCTCGCCGTACCTCGGCCGGTTCGGCGACGACATCGGCTCCGAACTCGCGGGCCAGGCGTTGCTGGGTGGAGTACTTGGCGGTGACCAGGACGGTGCCGGGCTCGGCGTGGGCCCGGACTGCGGCGAGGGTGAGCAGGCCGAGGGTCCCGGAACCGAGGATGACGACCGACGCGCCTTGCGGAACGTCGGCAAGGAGCGCGGCGGGAACCGCGCACGCGGTGGGCTCGACCATCACCGCGGCCTCGTCGGACAGGTCATCGGGCACCGCGTGCAGCTGGCTGGTGTGGGCGGTGAACGCGGTCGCCCAACCGCCGCCGGTGTCACAGCACGATCCGGTCTGGATGCCCGGTTCGATGGCGCCGAACGATGTGCATTCGCAGTTGCCGAAGCGGCCGTCGGCGCATGACGGGCAAGGCGGGGCGATGCCTCGGGTAACGCAGCTGAGCACCGGCTGCAGGATGACCCGTCGTACGTGGCCGTCGGCGTCGGGATCGAGATCGCCGACCACCTCGTGTCCGGGCACGAACGGGAACGAGACCAGGGGTTCGAAGTAACGAGCGCTGCGGCCGTCGATGGTCGCGAGATCGGACCCGCAAATACCGCTCAATCGGGGCCGGACGCGGACCCAGTCGGGGCCGGGTGGCTCGGGCGGGTCGAGATCGCGCAGGCGAAGAGGGCCGTGGCTGGCACCGCGCCCCGGCACGATCGACCCCGCCACGCGGGCCGCGGCGTAGCGCGGTATCGAGCGGCCGAACTCGAGAGCCTTCATCGGGAGCCCCGCGGTGCGGCGCCTCGAGACACCGGTTGGACGCGGCGGGGGTTGCGGTAGGGGGCGAGCGGCAGGACCCGGGAGGGCGCGCCCGGGGACTTGCGGAAGTCCTCGACGAGCCAGCCCCGTTTGCGGGCGATGGTCGCGAGCTTGGTCTCGGGGTTGACCGCGACCGGGTATCCGACCGCTTCGAGCATCGGCAGGTCGCTCGACGAGTCGGCGTAGGCAACCGCTTCTCGGAGCGAGAGGTCGTGGGCGGCGGCGTAGTCGGCCATGGCCTGGTACCGGGCCTCGCCGGTCGGTGGTACATCGGTCATCTTGCCGTCGTAGGTGCCGGCGCTGGTGGTGCCGAGATGGGCGCACACGATGTCGTCGAACAGCGGGACCAGCGGTTTCACCACGAAGTCGAGGGCCCCGGTGATGAGGACCGTGCGGTGACCGAGGGCGCGATGCTCGCGGACGCGGCGCACGGCGGCCGGGAACGACTTGGTGAGGATCAGGTGCGAGAACATCTCGGCCGCATCGTCGTCGAGCTGATCGACCGGGGCGTGCTCATAGCGACGGTAGAAATAGCGCAGGAAGTCGCTGCGGTCGCGCCGGTCGAGCGCGAGCAACGACGGTGCCTCGGCGATCGTCCGAATCACGAACGCGGCCCGGTCGCGGCCCTTGAGCCGGCGGCTGGCGAGCCACGCGTAGGACGACACCACGTTCGATGCGATGATCGTGTTCTCGAGGTCGAACGCTGCCAGGTGCCGATCGGGCGACAGGACTTGGGCCCGCAAGCGCTGCGCGCGGGGGGCGGGCGACTTCCCTCCGGCGGTCGTGCGAACTCGGGCCTGTCGTACGACCGACGGCAGGTGGACGTCGTGGGCGTAACGACCCCAGTCGATCGGCCTCGGGTCGAAGCCCCACACGGCCTGGTCGGTCGCGTCGAGCGAGTCCCACAGCGAGAGCAGCCGGTCGACGCCGTAGACCGCTTCGCATTCGGCGTAGGCGCCGTAGAGCTCGACGTATCCGGTGGCGCGGTCGACCTGCTCGCGAGCGTCGTCGAGGTCGGCAGACCACGTGGCCTGGCGGCCTCGCAACGGCAGGGTGTGCAGGACCTTCTCAGCCACCACGATGCCCTGGCGGGCTCGGCCGAGCTGGCGCAGCACGCGGCCTCGGCCGGGGAACGTCCAGTCGGCGACGGCTATCGGTTGACCACGATCGTCGTAGATCGGGTTGGCGGTGAACCAGTCGCGAACCAGGTCGACCAGCCGGCGGTAGAGGAACGGGTTGACCGAACCCGAGGCGACCTGGACGATCGGCGGTTGGGTGGCGGTCGGGGGCGGCGGGTCCTGGGCGGCGACGGCGATGATCGCCGCGACGACCAGGTCGACGGGGATGATGTCGACGATGCCTTCGGGGACGCCGGGGAACTCCTTCAGCAGGCCCTTGGCGTAGGAGATGATCACCGGCTCGGCCATCCGGAAGCCGCGGATCCACCCCGGGTAGGGCTCGGCCAGCGCCGACTCGATGATCGATGGTCGCACGATCGAGACCGGGACCGAGCCCCGCTCCTCCCACAAGGCGCCCTCGCCGAGGGCCTTGGTGTAGGCGTAGGCGTCGGGGAACCCCAGGCTCGCGGCACGGGCGCGGCCGGCTTCGGCCATGGTGTCGTCGACCCAGCGGCGCCGCAGCTGCTCGGTCTTGTCGGCCAGCGCCGGGGTGCCGGCCGCGCCGAGCTCGCCTCTGGCCTCGGCCCGGAATCGGGTCAACTCGGTCGGTAGCCGACTCCGGTCCTCGACGTCGGTGCGGGCTCGGCGAGCCGCCGCGACCTCGGCCCGCCAGTCGACATCGACGAAGAACGGGCTGTCGGCGATCGGCTCCTCGGGGGCCTTGCCGCGGCGGCTGCCGGCCACGTAGCAGGTGGACACGGCGACGAGGTGCGGAGCAACGCCGAGGTCGCGAAGCGTCTGCACGACCCGAACGGGCCCGAGCAGGTTGACCTCGACGGCCTGGTCGAGAGGGGAATCGAACGAGACCGTCGCCGCCGAGTGGATGACGATGTCGCAACTCGCGAGCACCGCCCGGCCGGCTTCGTCGAGGCCGAGGCCATCGACGCCGACGTCGCCATCGATGGCGGTGACCCTTCGCTCGGTCATCTCGTCGAAGGTCTCGGCAGCGTGTGTTCGCAAGTCGGCGCGCAGGCGGTCGAAGCAGTCGTTCTTGAGGATCTCACGCCGCACACGGTCGGTGGCGCCTCGTCGACCGGGGCGCACGAGCAAGGCCAGCTCGCAGTCGGGAACAGTGCGGAGCAACCGCTCGACGAGCGCGGTGCCGACGAAGCCGGTGGAACCGGTGATGAAGATGCGCTTGCCCGATAGGTATTCCCGGATCACGGCATCATTCTCTACCATTTGGTAGGTGGTTGCAATACAGTCTGCTCATGATCTCGACCCGCGACCGGGTGCTCGACGCTGCGCTCGACCGGTTCGGCACCGCGGGCTATGACGCCACTTCGCTCGACGACATCGCGTCGGCGGTCGGGCTACGCAAGCAGAGCGTCTTGTACTACCACCCTTCGAAGGAGGCACTGCTCCTGGCGGTGATCGACCGGGTGGCGACCGAGGTGGCCTCCGAGCTGGAAGCCGCGGTGGCCGGCGCCGAGCGGGGCTGGCCGGCCGTCGAGTCGGTGGTGCGCACGGTGTTCCGCTTGGCGCTCGCTCGCCCGGCACTGCTCGGACTGGTACGCGAGGTCACCCGCCCCGGTTCGGATTCCGCCGCCCGGCTCGTCGCCCACCTCGAGCCTCTCGCCGACCGGGCCGCAATGTTCCTCGCCGCCGAGATGGATGCGAACCGAGCTCGGCGCTCCGACCCGCGCTTGGCGGTGGCGTCGGCCTACGCCGCGGTCATCGGGGCGGCCACCGAGGTCGAGGTCCTGCGCGCGGTCGGCGTCGAGCCGTCGCTTCGCACCATGGCCGTGCGGCGCCGCGAGCTGCTCCGCTTCCTCAGACCCGCCCTCGGTCTCGCCTGACGGTTGCAGCGTGCGGTTGGGCTCGTCAGTGGTCGGTGCGGCGGGGGCGGCGGGCGTGGCGATCGACGGCGAGCTCGACGAGGGTGTCGATCAGGTCCGGGTACGACAGGCCGCTCGCCTCCCACAGCTTCGGGTACATCGAGATGGGCGTGAAGCCGGGGATGGTGTTGAGCTCGTTGAGCAACCAGCCTCGACCCGGGTCCTCGTAGAAGAAGTCGGCCCGCGCCATACCTTCTACGCGGAGCGCCCGATAGGCGGCGACGGCCAACCGCTGCATCTCGGCGACCGCGTCGGGCGCGAGGTCGGCCGGGATGATCAGCTCGGCCCGGCCGTCGTGGTACTTGTCCTCGTACGTGTAGAACTCGGCGCCGGGCCGTATCTCGCCCGGTACCGAGACCCGTAGGTCACGGTTGCCGAGCACGCTGCACTCGATCTCACGACCCACGACGGCTTCTTCGACCACGATCCACCGGTCGTAGGTCGCCGCGAGCCGGAGGGCGGCTTCGACCTCGTCGACGCTCCCCGCCTTGGACACGCCGATCGACGATCCCATGTTCGCCGGCTTCACGAAGCAGGGGAGGCCGAGCTGTTCGGCGATCTCGGCGGCCCGGGCCGCGGAGATCTCGTCGGACGCCAGAGCTCGATAGGCCGCCTGCGCGATGCCGGCTTGCGCGCACAGCGCCTTGGCCGTCGCTTTGTCCATGCTGACGGCGGATCCGAGCACGCCGGCGCCGACGTAGGGCACGTCGGCCAGCTCGAGCATGCCCTGCACCGTGCCGTCCTCGCCGAGAGGTCCGTGCAGCAGCGGGAACACGACCGTGCGGTCGCCGCGGTCGCGCATGGCCGGTAACAGATCGTAGGCCGGTCCTTCCGGGGTGAGCGCCGGCGCGCCCCCGCCGACGGCTTCGGCGGCGTCGGCCAGCACCCAGCGCCCGGTGCGGGTGATGCCGACGGGTACCACGTCGTAGCGCTCGGGATCGGCGGCGGCCAGGACGTGACGGGCGGTCACGCACGACACGTCGTGTTCGGCGCTCTGCCCGCCGAACAGCACGACCAACCGGATTCGGCCATCTCCCATGCCCGGCACGCTAGAGGCTTGCGGTTCACCTACCTGGCTGGCTGGCGCGGGGAGGTTCTCACCCTCGAGCTCGAAGCCGTCGTGGCCGACTGTCCCCTCGTGGCCGGTGAGGTTCTGGGACCGGTCGCGTCCCCTGTGAGACGTGACCGCTGGCAGGATGACAAGCTCGGGGGTGTGCGACTGAGGGTCATGGAGCTGGCGGCGGCGTGCGGGGGCATCGTCTACGGCGCGGGCGATGAGGCGTGGGTCGACGGCGCGGCCAACGACTCGCGCGAGCTGAGCCCGGACCAGTTGTTCGTGGCGATCGTGGCCGAGCGCGACGGGCACGAGTTCGTTGCGGCGGCCGAAGCGGCAGGCGCGGCCGCTTACCTCGGGACCCGGCCGGTCGAAGGTTCAGGCTTGCCGGGGGTGCTGGTCGACGACGTGATGGGGGCGCTGGCCGATCTCGGCCGGCTGGCTCGGTCGCGCCTACCGGGCCGGGTCGTCGGCGTCACGGGCTCGGTCGGCAAGACCTCGACCAAGGATCTGACCGCCGCGGTGCTGGCCACGAGCTTTGCGACCCACGCCAACCGGCGGTCCTTCAACAACGAGATCGGCGTGCCCCTCACGCTGCTCGGCGCCCCCGACGGTACCGAGGCCGCGGTGATCGAGATGGGCGCCCGCGGGCGCGGCCACATCGCCGAGTTGGCCGCCATCGCGCACCCGACGGCGGCAATCGTGACCGCTGTCGCTGCTGCGCACACCGAGCTGTTCGGCGATCTCGACGATGTCGCCGCGGCCAAGGGCGAGCTGGTCGAGGCCGTGCCCGCCGACGGTGTAGCGGTGCTGAACGCCGACGACGATCGAGTGCTGGCGATGCGGGGTCGCACGATCGCCCACGTCGTGACCTATGGCGCCACCGGCGATGTGCGGGCCGAGGGTCTCGCCCTCGACGACGAGTTGCGGCCTCGCTTCACCTTGGTGTCGCCATGGGGCTCGGCCGCCGTCGCCATGGAAGCTCGCGGCGCCCACATGGCCCACAACGCGCTCGGCGCCGCCGCGGCGGGGCTGGCCCTCGGGGTGTCGCCGGAGGCCGCGGCCCATGGGCTGCGCCACGCCGAGCTCAGCCCGTGGCGCATGGAGGTCACCCGCCGGGCCGACGGACTCATCGTGATCAACGACGCCTACAACGCCAACCCGGCCTCGATGCGCGCCGCCCTCGACTCGTTGGCGGCGGTGCCGGCGGTTCGGCGGGTGGCGGTGTTGGGGGTGATGGCCGAGCTCGGCGACGGGGCCCCGCAGGCGCACCGGGAGGTCGCGGCGCGAGCCCGCGAGCTCGACATCGAGGTGATCGCCGTCGGCACCGACCTCTACGGGATGGAGCCGATGGCCGACGCCACTACGACCGCCGTGAGCGATGCCGTGACCCGGGGGCTGGGGGCGGGTGATGCCGTGCTGGTGAAGGGCAGCCGGGTGGCCGGCCTCGACCGGTTGGCCACAGCGCTCACTCGGGGATCTGGTTGATCACGATGAAGTTGTCGGCGGGGAAGAGCAAAGCGGCGAGGGCCGTGAGCTCGGCCGCGGTGGTGTCGGCGACCACCAACGTCCGGTCGTAGATGCTCTCGAATTCGAATTGAGGGCGAGTGGCGAAGTAGACGAGGAAATAGGCGAGTTCCTCGTTCGAGAACAGTGCCAATTGGTCGCCGAGCTGTTCTTTGACCGTTTCCAACTCGTCGCCGGTCGGGCCGGTAGCGGCCAGCTCGGCGAGCACTACCAGCACCTCGGTCTCGATCTCGTCGAGGCGCGCCGGCTCGCCGCCGACCTCGATGTACGACTCGGTCACCGCATCGGGGAGGTCGTACGCCGCGATGTCGACGAACGGCGAGTAGGCAGCTCCCAGCTGCTCGCGGAGCCGCTCGCGCAGGCGGGAATCCACGATCGAGGACAACATCTGGGCTCGCACGTCGTGTTCGGGATCGGACCCGATCGGGCCGCTGAAGCTCAAAAGCACCGTGCCCTGATCGGCCGAGCCGGCGGCCACTGTCTGCTCGATGATGCCCGGTGGCGGCGCCGCCTCGACGTCGGCGTGGGTCTCGGCTCGGCCGGTTGGCAGGGTTCCGAGGTAGCGGCGGATCAGGTCGGTGGCGATGTCGCCGTCGAAGTCGCCGACCAAGGCGAACACCGCGCCGGTCGAGTCGCCAAATCGGTCCACGGCCAAGGTCTGCGCCTCGGTGGCGCTGATGGTGTCGAGCTGCGGCCCGGTCGGGCCGAACAGCACCGTCCGGTGGCGGGACTCGGCGCCGTAACGGGCCGAGTAGAGGGCCAACTGGGCCATGAACGCCGGGTCGCTCGACGGGTCGGTGTAGAAGTCACGGTTGCTCTCGACGACGCTCGCAACGGCTCGCTCGTCGACCCGCGGCAGGGTCGAGTACAGGTGAACGAGCTGGAGCATGGTCTCCAGGTCATCGGTGCCGGCCGATCCGCTGAATCCTTCGGTGACGTCGCTCAAGATCGGGTCGACGGTCACCACCCGGTCGCTCAGGATCTGGGTCAGCGCGGTCTGGTCGAAGGGGCCGACGCCGCTCTCCAACATGAAGTCGTACAGCAAGCTCGCCTCGACGACGTGATCTTCGGGTATCACCGAATAGCCCCCGGGGCTCTCGGAGTACAGCACCACGACGTCGTCGACGATGTCGGTGGGGTAGAGGAACACCCGGACCCCGTTGGCGAGGGTCAGTTCCGTGCCGGGATCCGCGGTGAAGCCGATGACAGAGCGCTCGTCGGTGACGTCCGCGGGTTCTGGCGCCTCCATCAGATCCTCGACGACTTCACCCTCGGCGCGAGGTTCGAGCTCGGCGTCGCGTGCGGCGGCGAGCGCGGCGACCACGCCGTCGACGGTGGGCAATAGTGCGGCGTCGGCCTCGGGCCCGAACACCGCCACCGCTTCCGGCCCACCGAACAGACGCCCGATGGCGGCGTCGACGTCGGCGGTGGTCAGTTCGTCGACCAGGTCCACGTAGATGTCGTGAAGATCGTCGGCGTCGCTGACCCACGTACCGAGGAGCCACGTGGCGACGTACTGATCGGCCAGAGAGACGTCTTGGCGTGACTCGGCCTGGGCGAGGGTCTGGTCGGCCAGGCGGCGGCCCGACCTCTGGGCTCGGTCGAGCTCGGCGGTGCTGACGCCGAACCGCCGAAGACGCTCGATCTCGGTGGCCGCATGACCGATCGAGTCACCGAGCAGCTCGGCGTTGCCTTCGACGATGAAGCTCGGCGCGTCGAACCCGCGCACGAACGCGTTGCCGGCTGGGAAGACGTCGCGATACGGCGCCGAACCATTGTCGGCGTCGGCGCTCAGCCGTTGGCCGAGGACGTCGAAAGCGACAAGTTCGGCGATGTCATCGGCGAGCGCCGCCACGGTGGTGCCGGCCACGATCGCCGTCGGGTACATGAGCTCGGCGAACGACGACGTCTGCTCGGCGTCGGTGGTTATCGCCACCGCGGCGATGGCGGCGAGGTCGACGGGGAACGTCTCGGGCCGCTCCGGTGGGTTGGCGTTTCGGGGCGCCACATCGGCGAAGGTCTCGACGATCAGCTCCTCGATGTCGCCCGCATCGATGTCGCCGACGACGACGACCGCCATGAGATCGGGGCGGTACCAGTCGTCGTAGAAGCGGCGCAGCGCGTCGGCGGACAGGGCCTCGATCGACTCGATGGTGCCGATGGGCTCACGCTCGGCGTACACCGAGCCGGCGAGAAGCTGGTCCTCGTAAGCCTGGATGGTCCGGGCATCGAGACCGAGGTCACGCAGGCGCCACTCCTCGACCACCACGCCCCGTTCGAGGTCGACCTGCGCGGGATCGATCGTGGCCGCGGTGGCCCACTGGTGCAAGACGTCGACGGCGGTGGCGACAAGGTCGTCGGTGTTGTCGGTCAAGCCGAGCTGGTACACGGTCTCGTCGTAGCTCGTGTAGGCGTTGACATCGGCGCCGAACTGACTTCCGAAGGACTCGAGGGTGCTGATCAGCTCGTTGGCGGGGTAGGTCTCGGTCCCGTTGAACAGCATGTGCTCGAGGAAGTGGGCCGCGCCTTGCTGATCGTCGGCCTCCAAGGCCGAACCGGCGTTGACGGCCAGTCGCAGCTCGACGCGGCCGCCCGGGTTGTCGTTCTCGCGCACGAAGTAGGTGAGGCCGTTGTCGAGCACGCCGGTGACCGTCTCCGGATCTACCGGCAGCGCGATGCCGACGTCGTCTCGGTCTTCGTCCGGGTCGCCATCGCTGCCCGAGTCGGGCTCGTCGCTCGACTCGTCGTCGCTCGTGTCATCGTCGGATCGGGCCGAGTCGTCGCCATCGTCACGGGTTGCGAACAACACCGCGCCCACGAGGGCAACGATGACGAGCACGGCGGCGCCGACGAGCAGAGGGGTGCGCCGGCCGCGGGCCTCGGGGGCCGCGACCGCGGGGGAGGGGGGCGGCGGGGGCGCGGTGAACGTCGGTCCGGGCCGCGGGGGCGGAGGCGGTAGCGACGACGGCCGCCCGTCTATGGGACCATGGTCGGTCACAGGGTCGTCGCTGGGGGCTTCGCGCCCCCAGACCCCATCGGCAACCGCGGTCGTTTCGCTCCCCCGGTTGCGCTGCCCGGTCGCTTCGCTTCCCTCACAGCTGGCGATTGTACGTGGCCGCACCCGCACCAGGCGTGGCACGATCGTGAGATGGCACGCGGCGTCGAGAATCACTACGCGACGCTCGGTCTGTCGCGGCGGGCTACGGCGCAGGAGATCCGCGCCGCGTACCGGGACATGGCCCGCGACGTCCACCCCGACCGGCACCTGGCGTCGCCGCCGGCCGAGCGGGCGCGGGCCGAGCGGGTGATGCGCAAGGTCAACGAGGCGTGGACCGTGCTCGGCGACCCAGCTCGCCGCGCCGCCTACGACCGCACGCTTGCGGCCGCGAGCAGGCCTCCGCCGGTGGCCTCGCCGCCGCGACCCGCGCCCGACAGCGGTGGCCGTGGCCGCGCCGCCTATGACCAGGCCGACGGCGACGATGACCGCGACGACGACTCCGATCTGGCCGAAGTCGGACCGGGGGCGGCGTTCGTCATCCGTTTCCTACCCCTCGCTCTGCTCGCCGGGGTGCTGTTCCTCCTCATCATCGTGACCGCCGTGGCCGGGAACCAGGGCGACGACGGTGGGCCGACCACCCCCGACCCTGGCCAGCTAGAGGTGATCGACTGCGTCACCCTCGACGAGATCGGGGGTGTGGTGTATCCGCAGCGGGTCGGGTGCGGCGGGGACTTCGACGCGGTCGTCGTCGCCGAGGTGCTCAACGCCGCCGGGTGTCCGCCCGGCATCGAGGGGATCGATTTCGGCGGCCGCGTGCTGTGTGTGCAGCGGGTCGACCCGGGGCCCTAGGTTCGCGAGCGTGACCTACGACGTTCGGACGTTCTGTCGCGTGTGCGAGCCGGCCTGCGGGCTGGTGGCCGAGGTCGACGGCGGCCGACTGATCGCCGTTCGCCCCGACTACGACCACCCGATCACGCAGGGTTTCGCGTGTGCCAAGGGGATCGCCACCGTCGACATCCACCACGATCCCGACCGGGTGGACCATCCCACGAGGCGAAGGCCCGACGGCTCGTTCGAGCCGGCGTCGTGGGACGTCGCCATGGCCGACATCGGCGGGCGGCTGCGCTCGATCGTGGACGTTCACGGTTCAGACTCGGTCGCGGTGTACATCGGCAATCCGCTCGGGTTCAACGCCGTAGGTGCCGACGGTTTGCACGTGCTGATGCACGGGCTCGGCGTGCGGCGCATGTTCAGCGCCGGCACCCAGGACTGCGCCAACAAATTCGTCACGGCCGAGGCGGTGTTCGGCACCCGGACCGTGCACCCGCTGCCCGATCTGGCCCGCACCGACTTCTTCCTCCTCATCGGGTCGAACCCGCGGGCGAGCAAGGGCAGTTTTGTGGCCATCGCGAACATGGTGCAGAAGATGCGCGAGGTCCGACTTCGCGGTGGTCGGGTGGTGTGTGTCAACCCCCGCCGGGTCGAGCGACCCGAGCGCGGTGTGGGAGACACGGTGCTGATCCGGCCCGACACCGACGTGTACTTCCTGGCGTCGCTGCTGGGGGCCATCGACGAGCGAGGCGGGTTCGACGAAGCGGTTGTCGCGCGCCACGGCACACGCGTGGCCGAGCTGCGGACGTTCGTGCACCGGTACCCGGCGTCGCGTACAGCTGCAGTCACCGGCATCGCGCCCGACGTGATCGCCGAGCTTGCAGAAGCGTGGGTAGCTGCGTCCCGCGCTGGGGGCGCGGCGGTCCACTGCTCCACGGGGCTCAACATGGGTCGCCAGGGGACCATCGCCTATTGGCTCGTGCTGATGCTGTCGTTCGTCACCGGCAACCTCGACCGCGAGGGTGGCAACATCAAGTCCGACAGCTTCTACCCCAACGCCCGGTCGGGCGCGGCGGTGGTCGAGGCCGGGTACCGCGAGACCGAGTTCGGCCGCTTCCGCACCGGCAGCTTGCCGGGAAACCTGCTGTCGCACTTCGTGCTCGACGCCGAGACGCCGGTGCGGGCCCTGATCGTCGCCGCCGGCAATCCGCTGTTGTCGATCGGCGGTGAGGAGCGGTTGCGAAAGGCGTTCGCCAATCTCGAGCTGCTGGTGTGCGTCGACCTCTATCGCAATGCGACCGGCGAGCTGGCCCACTGGGTGCTCCCGGCGACCGACCAGTTCGAGCGCGAGGACCTGAACCTGATCGGCGTCGGCCTGCAGTACCGACCGTGGGTGCAGTACACGCCGGCGGTCGTCGAACCGGCCGCCGAGCGACGCAACGAGTGGTGGATCTTCGCCCGCCTCGCCCACGAGCTCGGCTTGTCTTCGATTCTCGATCAGCCCGTGCCGGACCCTTGGGCCCGGCTGCGCCACATGGTGGGCAAGGGCGGCGTCGACTTCGACGACCTGGTGCGCGATCCTCAGCCGGTCGTGCTGGCGCCGACCGAGCCCGGCCGCTTCTACGACGACCAGCTCCACACCGCCGACGGGCGGGTCGACTGCTGCCCCCCGGTGTTCGGCGACGCGCTGGAGCGGGCCGAGCAGATCTTCGTGGCGCTGCGATCCGAGCCGGCAGGTCTCAAGCTCATAACCCGGCGCGAGTCGGCGATGCACAACTCGTGGTACGCCAACGTGGCGGTGCTGCGCCGGGGCCAACGGGCGACGAACTGGCTCGACGTGAATCCGATCGACGCGGCGGCGCTCGGTGTGGGCGACGGCGACATGGTGACGATCGCGAGTGCTCACGGCGAGATCGAGGCACCGATTCGCTTCGACGAGGACCTGATGCCCGGGGTGGTGTCGATGACGCACGGCGGCGGGCACCGGGGGGTCACCGGATTGTCGGTCGCGGCGGCGGCGCCAGGAGCGAATCCCAACGCGCTCCTACCGACCGGGGTGGGGAGCTTCGAGCCGCTGTCGAGCCAGTCCCACATGACCGGCATCCCCGTCACCGTGGTGCCGGCCGGCTGAGGTCTCAGTCCACGATGGGCATGCAGTAGCGGTAGGGCGGAGGCAGAGGCTCGGACTCGCCGAAGGTGAGCAGGGCATCGACCGCGTTGGCGACGCGAGCGGCCTTGCGGGCCAGCGACCGCTCGAAGTCGCGGTGGTCGCCGTGGACGACGGGTGCGCGCAGGCCCAGCTGGTTCCGGGTGTACGCCTCGAGGACTTCGCGTTCGTAGGCGGCCCACCGGTCTCGGCCTTCGGCGTAGTCGGGCCGGTCGCGGTAGGCGACGACGATGTGGTCGGCGCCGTGGAGGCGGGCCCGGGGCTTGCCGTCGGCGCAGGGCAACGCTCGGCCGGTGTTGGAGGTGCCGAGGTCGAAGCCGCCAATGGTCAGCTGGGCCCACAGCGCATCGGGCGCATCGACGGTGACCTGGGCCGAGAAGGCGTCGAACGGACGCACGCCGACCACCTCGAGGTACATGGTGAGCAGCTCCTGCGGCGTCGACGGTAGGTGCGTGAACGGCGATGGGAGGTGATGGAGACGTTGGCGGTAGGGGTGGACAACGGTGGCGATGGCGCCCCAGTTGAGGACTTCCAGGTGAGCGCCCGGCGGGGGACCAGGCGGCAGGGCCAACGGCGTGGTGGCGGCCATGGCGTCGAACGCGGCCGGTGGGCCGTGGGGAGAGGCGTGGAGGATGACCATGCCGTCGACCCGGGCTCGCATCGGGCTGGTGTCGGTGCCGCCGGTCGACGACGCCGTCATGCGCACCGCTCGGGCCACGCCGAGGGTCAGCTCGGGGGCGATGCCGAGCGAGGCGAGGATGTGCGCGCCCAGGTCTTCGTCGACGATCGAGGGTTCGTTCACGCGGCGGGCCACCCAGTGGTCGTGGGCCGACAGCGACAGCACCGACGGGAGGGGACCGGGCGGGAGCCCCGGCGGCGCGGCGTGCACGATGTCCCACTCGACCACGCGACCGCGTTCGCTGGCCGAGGTGAGTGCGGGACTGATGCGATCGGGCACCCGATACACCCCGTACATCAGGTCGGGCCGGGCCGAGAGCCCGGTGGCGGCCAGGTGGGCGGCGAGCTCGTCGATCTGGGTCTTGCCGCGGGTGGGGATGCGGGTGAGGTGCACCGGGTGGGCTTCGGCGGCCCGGTACGGGGCGCGGGCGGCATCACGCGCGGCGCGTTCGGCTTGCTCGATGGGCGCCCGTTCCGCCGGGTCCTCCACGCCGGGGGGAAGGTCGCGGCCAAACGTCTCACGCACCGCCGCTGCGGTGTCGTTGGCGGCCCGGCTCATCTGCTGGCGCAGCATCCCCCGCATACCGTGCTCGGCGATGGCGGCCTCGATGGCGGCTGGGCTGTCGTTGGAGCGGCGACCGTGCACGTGCTCGCCGGCCCGGCCCTGCAACACCTGGGCGGCCCGGTGGGCTTCGCCCAGCGCAACGGCGTCGTCCCAGCTGCGTTGCGACTCGACTCGGGCCGAATCGACCTTGGCCATCTGGGCTTCGTAGCGGGCCAACTGCTCGGGTGTGAGCGACGACGTGTCGACCACGCCGCTGCGTGCGTTGTCGATGGTTTGCTTCACGCCCTTGAGGAACTTCAAGCTGGCTCTCCCCGCCGGTGGGCGGACATCACACCATGCCCGAGGGTACCAGCGTGCGGTTGGTGCGGCTTCGGATCGCCGACTCGATCGCCGATGGCGACGTGGCGCGACGATCTATGGTGTGCGGGAATCGAATAGGCAACGAACGCTCCGTCGGAAAGGCAGCGACCATGACCGCACTCGAATGCATCGAAGGGATCGGCCCCAAGCGAGCCGAGCAGCTTCGAGCCGCCGGTATCCGCAGCTGCGAGAAGCTGCTCACGCTCTGCTGCGACACCAAGGGTCGAAAGGCCTACGCCGAGGCGACCGGCCTCGATGCCGCCATGTTGCTCGACTGGGTCAACCGGGCCGACCTGATGCGGATCAAAGGCGTCAGCACCCAGTTCAGCGACCTGCTCGAACAAGCCGGGGTCGACACGGTGAAAGAGCTGTCCAAGCGGGTGCCGGCCAACCTGGCCGCGACGATGACCGCGTGCAACGACGAGCACAAGGCCCGGACCGGCAAGACCATCGTGCGCCGCTCGCCGTCGGTCAAGGAAGTGACGTCGTGGGTCGCCCAAGCCAAGACCATGCCGGCGATGGTGAAGCACTGACCCGGGCTGGCGCGCCGGCCCGCCCGACCAGTTGGTCAGGCGGGCCCGGGGTCCGCCGGCCGCAGGGGGGAGGTTGACCGTCGGTTTGTTGGCTTCGGCGGGGATCGCCGTGCACTCGATCTGGGGTCACGGTAGAGGGTTGCGGCGGCCCGGCACATGGGCTGTTCAGCCCCTTCGTGGCGATCGCGATCGGCGAGCGACGCGCTACAGTGACCGCCCTCGGGCGATTGGCTCAGTTGGTTAGAGCGCTGCCTTCACACGGCAGAGGTCACTGGTTCGAGTCCAGTATCGCCCACCAGCAAAATCCCCCGCTCAGCGGGGATTTTCTGCTTCTCGGACTCGAACGTCATCGAGGCCAGGTGCACGCCAGGTGCACGAGCATCCAACGGACCGGTCGAGGCCGCCAACCTGCTCATCAAGCAGATCAAGCGCCACGGGCGCGGGTTCTGCAACCTCGACAACTACCGCCTACGCATCCTCCTCGCCGGCGGCCAGCACAAGCGCGAGACTCACCAGGTCACGAGACTCCGACCCCGCCGTCCCAGGTCAGTCGCGTAGGGCCCGACAACGGCTTGGAAGGAGTGCACCGAGGTCGCGAGCGAGCGACGACGACCTCGGACGCTGGTGGTGCGGCAGATTTCGACCTGGTGACGACGCATTCATGGTCCGCCACGGGTGACAGCCCTGTCGCGTACGACAGGCTTGTGCCATTCGCTCAGTACGATCTCGGCGAGACGGGGTGGAGGGCAGACAGAATGTTCGTGCGGTCATGGATGGGGTGAGCGACCTCGCAAGCGAGGCGCAGCGCCGTGCCCTGTCGCTGCTCGACTTTCTTGAGGCCTTCTACCGTCGCCGCTTCCCACCGGTGCGGGACATTTCCAAGTACGGCGATTTCCTCGTGCGAGACCAGGACCTACCGAACGTGCCGGGCGTGACGCTGACGGCAGGCGGACGGCGTTGGCTCACTCTGAAGCTGGTCGGTCACCCAACAGCGCCACAACTCCCCGATGACCTTGCGGAGTACGTCGAGGAGGGTCAGCTGTCTGCCCACGCTGCCCCTTCGCTGCGCCCGGACATTGAGGACGAAGAAGAAGTTGCCATCGCTCAGGAGATTCTCGACGTATGGATCGCCGAAACATGGCAGCCGTGGTCCGAACGTTGGCGGGAGATCGAGCAAGGGCGAGCGTTCTACAAGAAGGCCTTCGACCTTCGCGCGCGAGTAGAGCGCGATCGCGATGCGTATGAACTGGTGTGGGGTTTTGGTCGTCTGCGTTGGACGAGCGAATCAGAGGTCGTCGACCACCCGCTGCTGACCGTGCCGATCGAGATAGAGCACGACAGGACGGACGGGAGCCTCTCCTTCATTCCTGCTGGGGCGGTCGGTGTCGAGTACGCATTCTTGACAGAGCTACCCATCGCAGACCGCGCTGGCTACTTGGATCGGCGACGGTCTGCCGAAGACATCGAGCTTGATCCATGGAACGCCGAGAGCATCCAAGTGGAATACGAAGGTCTCCTGCGGTCGATCGATCTGGACGGCACGTTCGACGGGACCTCCGGAGACCGAGCCGAACGCCAAGCGACGCTCAACGATTCGTGGGTGCTCTACATGCGGCGCCGGCAGGCGGACTATCTCGGGTTTCTCGATGCGCAGAGACAGGTCATCGCGGACGCGCCAGACGCGATACCGCTACCGATTGCATCACTTGTCGTCGATGAGCCGTCGCGACTAGTTGGTGATGGCGCCTGGGGTGAGACCGAAGGCGTAGAGCTTCTGCTTCCGCTGCCGGCGAACGAGGAGCAACACGCGATCCTCACCAAAGCAGCGCAGCGAGCCGGAGTCACAGCACAGGGTCCTCCCGGTACCGGAAAGTCGCACACGATCGCGAATCTCATCTCGCATTTTGTCGCCCACGGCCAGCGGGTTCTCGTCGTCGCCGAGAAGGAACAGGCAATCGCGGTGGTTGCCGACAAGGTTCCGGCCGGCATTCGTGCACTTGTCGTCTCGAATCTGGGTTCTGACGCCGAGGCGCGTACACGTCTTGAGCAATCGATCACGTCAATCCAGGCCGGTGTCTTCAACGTCACCACCGTGCCGACGAGCGACGAACTGATGCGACGTCAGGCTCTGGCGGATGAGTGCTCTGGCCGCATCGCGTTGCTATCTGGAGAGCTGCGTGACCGCAGCGTGGCTGAAGGGATGCCGTGTCCGGCGACGATTACCACGCCGGGGCAGACCACGCCGTCGGAGATCGCTGCTTGGCTCTCGGAACAAGAGGCGGCTCTGGGCTACATCCCCGACAGACTGCCGGCAGGTGAACCTTGTCCGGTGAGGCCGGAGGAGCTGGCCGACCTCGCTACAACGTTGAGGGATCTGGCCCCGGCCGATCTCGAAGAGTCGCGCCGACTCCTGCCGCTACTTGGGCTCGTTGCTTCATCGATTCTTGTCGAGGAGCAGAAC
>CAYMJU010000173.1:0-7113 GCA_964390555.1 uncultured Acidimicrobiales bacterium
TGCAGTCGACTCGTCGGACACCGGCGCCGGACGGGTGTCACCGATCTGGGGCTTGCGAGGCGCCGCGGCGGGGGGCGCCTGTCGGGTGTCGCCGACCCTAGGGCGCGGGGTGACACCCGTGGCCGGGGAGTCGACGGGTGCGTCAGGCGCAGCATCACCAGCTTGCGCCCGGTCACCAGCAGACGCCCGGTCACCAGCTGACGCTGTGCCGCTGCCATCGCCAGCGGGGCGGCGATTCCTGCCCCCGCGGCGGCGGTTGCGGCTGGCACCCTGGCGCGGCTCGGCCGCTGTCGGGTCCGCGCCAGTCAAGCTGGAGTCGGTTCTCGTTGTGTTGTTGCTCTTCGCCGAAGCCGGTTCGTTGCTGGCCTGCTGCTGTTCAGCCCGGCCGGGGCTTTGGTCGGGCGCCCGATCGCCCGCCTCCTGGCGGACGGGCTCGGTCGATTCGTTCATGGGGATGATCCCTTCTCGCGCTCACCGCGGTGAGCGCTCTCATCGCGCACACTCCGTGTGCGCCACCGCGCTGGCGCCGGCCTCGATCGGCTCGAGGCGTCCGTGCGCGGTGTCGATCCATTGGTGGGTCCGGCAGGCCGAGCGAACACTGAGTGGCGGTTCGAGAACCGCCACGAACTCGGCCGGACGGACAGCCCGGGGTTGCGTGCCCAGATCGGCGGTAAACCGAACGCCGCCGTGCGGTGCGATACCGACGACGGCCGCCGTACTCACGAGGGGGCGCAGGTCATCGCTGACCAGCTTCCCCTTTCGCTCACGAACCGTGGGCAACGTTGACGCTCTGAGTGCCCGGGCCAGGGCACCGTCGACCACGCTGACGTCGTTGTCGTCGAGGTCGATGCTCCACGAACACGAGGTGACGGACTGCTGCAGCGAGAGCGAACGGGGTTCGAGCTCGGCCACGGCGGTCACCTCCATTCCTGGCGGGAGTGCTGCAGTCACCTTATCGCCAAGTTCGACGAGACTGTGACCATCGACATCGCCACCGGTCCCGAGATCGATGTCGACGTACTCGGCGACCGATTCATACCCGGTGGACAAGGCCAAACCGAACGAGATCCGGGGCCGTGGAGAGAATCCCTCGGAGTACCGCATCGGCAATTCGGCCTTACGAAACGCCCGCTCGAGCGCCCGAGCCACGTCTCGGTGGCCGAGGAACCGGATCTTGCCGAGCTTGGTGTACTTGACGCGAAGCAGCACGGGTCAGGCCAGCAACCGGCGACCGTCGGCCGCGAGCAGGCTGACCGGGACCTGCCCGCCTAGGTCGAGTCGTTGGCCGGTCCCCTGGCTTCCGCCCGCGGGGGGAACCGCCGACGCCACGACGTGCTCGATGCCGTAGCCGGTGCAGGCGCCACAGTCGTAGCACGGCGTCCAGCGGCAGTCCTCGAGCCCGACCTCGTTCAAGGCGTCACGCCAGTCCTGCCAGAGGAAATCCTTGTGGAGCCCGGCCGACAGGTGGTCCCAAGGCAGCGCCTCGTGCTCGGTGCGGTGACGATATGTGAACCAGTCGAGGTCGACACCATGGGACGCCGCGGCGTCGAGCCACAGGTCGAAGTTGAAGTGCTCGGACCACTCCTGGAACGTTCCGCCCCGGCGCCACACCTCCTCGATTACAGGGCCCACGCGCCGGTCGCCCCGACTCATCAGGCCCTCTATTACGGTGGCCTTGGGATCGTGCCACTTGAGGTCGACGCCGCGAACCCCACGAGTGGCGTCGCGCAACACGCCGATCTTGCGGCGCAACTCGACGAGCGTGTTCTGACCGAACCACTGGAACGGCGTGAACGGCTTGGGCACGAAGCCGCCGACCGACGCCGTGACCGACGCGCCGCCCCGGCTGCGCTTGCCGACCCGCACACAGTTCTTGGCCAGCTCGGCGATCCCGAGCGTGTCCTCGTCGGTTTCGGTCGGGAGACCGGTCAGGAAGTACAGCTTCACGCGGCGCCAGCCGTTGCTGAACGCCGAGTCGACCGCCGAGTACAGGTCCTCTTCGGTGATGAGCTTGTTGATCACCTGGCGCATGCGCCAGGTGCCGGCCTCGGGCGCGAACGTCAGACCGGTGCGACGCGCCTTCTGCAACTGCGCGGCGATCCCGACTGTGAAGGCATCGACGCGCAGACTGGGCAGCGATACCGAGACGTTGCCGCAGGCACCCGGGTCGGCGACCACGTCGCCGATCAGGCGCTCGATCCCGCTGAAGTCGGCCGTCGACAACGACGTGAGAGCCACCTCGTCGTAACCGGTGCGGCGCAGACCTTCGCTGATCATGGTCCGCACCTGATCGGCCGGGCGCTCGCGAACCGGGCGGGTGATCATCCCGGCCTGGCAGAACCGGCATCCCCTGGTGCATCCGCGGAACACCTCGACGTTCAGGCGGTCATGGACCACCTCGGACAGCGGGACCAGCTGCCGTTTGGGGTACGGCCACTCGCCGAGGTCGGCGATCGTGCGCTTCTCGATAAGGGCGGGCACGTCGGCGAAGCGGGGCGTGATCCCTACGAGCGCCGCCCCGTCGTAGGCGACGTCGTACATCGAGGGGACATACACGCCCGGGACCCGGGACAGCTCGCGCAGAACCGCCTGGCGCGACCCTTCGGTCCGGCCTGACATCTTCCAGCCGCGCAGGACCTCGGTGATCTCACCGACCACCTCTTCCCCGTCGCCGAGCACGACCAAGTCGACGAAATCGGCGATGGGCTCGGGGTTGTAGGTGCAGTGCCCTCCTACCGCGACGAGCGGATCTTCGGGACGACGTTGCGCCGAACGCACGGCAACGCCGGCCAGGTCGATGCAGTTGAGCAGGTTCGTGTAGACGAGCTCGGCTGACAGGTTGAACGCCAGCACGTCGAACGCTCCGGCGGGGCGATGCGAGTCGACCGAGAACAACGGGATGCGCCCGCCCCGCATCTCGGATTCGAGATCGGTCCAGGGGGCGTAGCTGCGCTCGGCGACGGCGTCGTCTCGCTCATTGAGGATCTCATAGAGGATCTGGAGGCCCTGGTTGGGCAAACCGATCTCGTAGGTATCGGGGTACATCAACAGCCAGGCGACCTTGTCCGGGCCGTGGACGGGCGTGACGGCCCCGTCCTCGAGCCCGATGTACCGCGACGGCTTCTCGACGCGCGGCAGCACCGACTCGAGCTGCTCCCACACCGAAACGTCCGACATCAAGCCAGCCTACGCGCCCATCGCCCGCCCCAACCGCCCCCAACCGCCTCAACCCAACCACGCCACACGCGGCGCAGATTGGGTACGGTGTCGGGTGGAGCCGCTCCGGGGAGGTCCGTCATGACCATCGTTGACGACATCATGTCGCTGCCGAGACGCCCGGACCGCCGGCCCGGCCCGGTGTCGCTACACGCCCCGACGGCCGACGGCTGGCAGAACTTCACCGTGTCGCCCCTGAGCCCGACGGTCGGCGCGGAGATCAACGGACTCGACCTGAGCGAAGCACTGCGCAGCGAAGTCCGCGACGAGGTCCGCGACGCCCTGAACCAATGGAAGGTCGTGTTCTTCCGCGACCAGACCCTCACGCCCGAACAACAGATCGCCTTCGCCAGTCAGTTCGGCGAGATCGAGATCCACCCGTTCATTCCGAAGGGCTCGATCGAGAACATCCAGCGTTTCGAGAAGGGCGAGAAGTTCAGCGGCTACGAGAACGAGTGGCACAACGACAACACCTGGCGCGAGATGCCGTCGATGGCCGCGGTCCTCCGAGCCATCGAGGTGCCACCGGTCGGCGGCGACACCCTGTTCGCCGACATGGCCGCGGCGTACGACAACCTTCCCGACACCGTCAAGGCCCGAATCGACGATGCCCGCGCCGTGCACGACTGGGAGCCAGCGTTCGGCATCAGCATGCCCGACGAGACCCGGCAGGCTTTTCGCGACCAGTTCCCCCGGGTGACCCACCCGGTCGTACGAGTCCACCCCGAGACCGGCCGGCGCACGCTGTTCGTCAACAGCAACTTCACCCAGAGCATCGTCGGGCTGGACCCCGAGGACAGCCGACAGCTTCTCGACCTGCTCTACCGCCAAGCCGACCGTCCCGAGTACCAGTGCCGCTTCCGCTGGACGCCCCACGCCGTAGCCATGTGGGACAACCGAGCCGTGCAGCACTACGCGGCGAGCGACTACCGCCCGGCCCGCCGGGTGATGGAGCGCGTAGCCATAGTCGGCGACGTCCCCGTCTGAGCGGCGCCACCGCCCGGCGGCCTGCGTTCATCGAGTGGCGGGGATGCTGAATCTCCTCGTGATTGGCGGAACGCAGTTCGTCGGCCGCCACATGGTGCAAGCGGCACTCGATCGAGGCCATCACGTCACGTTGTTCAACCGAGGACTCAGCGGCGCCGACGTGTTCCCCGGCATCGAGACGATCGTTGGCGACCGCGATCACGATCTCGGGGGCCTTTCGGGACGACGATTCGATGCGGTGCTCGACACGTGTGCGTACGTGCCTCGCCAGGTCGAGGCGGTCGCCGACGTTCTCTCCGAGGCGGTCGACCGCTACCTCTATGTGTCCAGCGTCAGCGCCTACCGGCCGTCGGGAGGGCACGCCACCACCGAGCAGTCGCCGAGGTTCGGTCCAGACGACCTCGATGACCCAACGGCGGAGGCGATCGACGATCGCACGTACGGTCCGCTCAAGGCCATGTGTGAGGACGTGGCCACGCGACGCTACGCCAACCGTGCGATCGTGCTGAGACCCACCTACGTCGTCGGCCCCCACGACACGTCGGACCGCTTCACGTGGTGGGTGCGACAGGCGGCAACCCGTGCGACGGTCGTGGCGGCCGGTCCGGCCAACGCCCCGATCCAAGTGATCGACGGTCGAGACCTCGGCAACTTCGCCGTCGGACTGCTCGAGGCCGGCGAGGTTGGCGCCTTCAACGGAGTCGGGCCCGCCGCTGCGATCTCGTGGCGCGACCTTCTCGCCGTCTGCCTCGAAACCCTCGGTGGACCCGCGAGTGAGATCGCGTGGCTCGATCCGATCGAGCTCGGGCGACAACGAATCGACGTCGAGGCGGCGTTCCCGATGTGGGCTACGGCTGCCGACGCTGCGATGTTGCGGTGCGATCCAACCCGCAGCGTCGCCGCCGGGCTCGCGTTGCGGCCAGTCGCCGACACCGTCGCCGACCTGTGGGCCTGGGACGACCTGCGGGGCCATCCGTCCCTCGCGGTCGGACTCAGCGACGGCGAGCTCGACGAGTTGGCGAGGAGTCTGGGCGGTCGCTGACGATCGGCACGACCATCCGACGCCGGGACGATCTGTCAGCGGTGACACGTCAGGAGGAACGTGCCGCCCGGGTGGCCGCCGCCGGCGGACACCATGGCCACCTGCGGGTCGCCCGGAACCTGGCGGGCACCACCCTCGCCACGTAGCTGGACGCATGCCTCGTGCAGGAAGCCGTAGCCGTGGAGTCGCCCCGCCGACAGCTGGCCGCCGTTCGTGTTTAGCGGCAGCTCCCCATCGAGGGCGATACGGGTTCCACCCTCGACGAACGGCCCGCCCTCGCCGACGCCGCAGAAGCCGAGCGACTCGATCCACGACAGGCAGTTGAACGAGAAGCCGTCGTACAGCTCGGCCACGTCGACGTCGGCCGGCTTCAGATCGGTTCGCGACCACAGGTGGCGAGATGCACCCTGGAGCAGGGGCTCGTGTATGAGCGTGCCCTGGTCCCACGACACCCGCTCGTCGATACCGGTGCCCACGGCTTCGAAACCGACGAGGGGGCCGGCGAGGTCGGCGCTGGTGTCGGCGCTCGAGATGACCACGGCGGTGGCGCCGTCGCAGGGCACGTCGCAGTCGTAGAGACCGAACGGGGTGGTCACCATGCGCGCCGAGAGGTAGTCGTCGAGGCTGAGCGGATCGCGGTAGACGGCGTAGGGGGTGAGCGCGGCGTTGCGTCGAGAGTTCACGGCGATGGCGCCGAGCTGCTCGCGGGTGGTGCCGAACGCCGCCATGTGACGATTCGCCTGCATCCCGATCCAGTTGGCGGCGCTGAACGCGCCGTACGGGATGCGGAACCCCATGTCGCCATCGATACGACCGCCGTGGGAATGCACCTCACCACGACGCTCGAGGTCGGCCCACGTGCTCTCCCATACGCCTCGGACACACACGACATGGCGGCACAGCCCGGCAGCGACGGCCAGCATGGCGTTGACGACCGCGCCCGTCTGCGCGGGGATCTCGCTGCCGCTGGCGAACCACCGAGGTCGGATGCGCAGCGCCTCCTCGAGCGCGAACACGCCGCCGCCGCTGTGGCCGCCGATCGTTGCCGGCCCGGGGTAGGTCGAGATCCCGTCGATGTCGTCGCGGGTGAGTCCGGCGTCGTCGATCGCGGCCAGGCAGGCGTCGAGCATGAGCCCGAGCGGGTCGCGCCCCAGCCGGCGACCGACCTGGGACATCCCGATACCGCTGATCACGACCTTGGACTCGAACTTGTCCAGCGCCTTCACCGACGGGAGCGGCTTCGACGGACGTTCGAGGTCGCGCGACTGCACTTCAGCCTCAGCGAGCGCGGGGACCCGCGGCTCGGTGGCCGGATCGGGCTCGAACACCGGGAGCCACACGTCGCCCCGTTCCTCGAAGGCGACCCGCACCGGCATCCCGATGTACACGCTGTCGGGCGCCGCCCCGACGATGTTCGTCGTGAAGCGGACCGCCGGGTCCTCGTGGGGCACGACGATGGCGATCACGTAGGGCGGGATGAAGGCCGGGTGCCATGGCTGGTGGTTGACCGTGAACGCCTCGACGGTGCCGCGACCCGACAGCTCCTCGACGACCAGGTCCTCAGACAGGCACGTCGGGCACCGGGGCCCGGGTGGGAACAACAGGTCCCGGCAGGCCCCACAGCGCTGGACTCGCAATACCCCGTCGGCGCCGGCCGCCCAGTAGAAACGGTTCCACGGCGTCACGAGAGGAAGGGGCCCGATCGGTGTGGCGTCGCTCATAGTTCTCGCTGGGGGCTGCGCGCCCCCAGACCCCATCGGCACCCGGGGAGCTGCGCTCCCACGGCTGCACTCGCTCGCTGCGCTTCGCTCATCATCGTCGCTGGGGGCTACGCGCCCCCAGACCCCATCGGCACCCGGGGAGCTGCG
>CAYMJU010000174.1:0-19728 GCA_964390555.1 uncultured Acidimicrobiales bacterium
TCACCCGCAGCAAGCCCCCGACTGCTGTGACGTCGCGGGCGCCGCGGACGACCCCAGCACGATGAGGATCCAGCCGTTGACCGCGATGCCCGACTCGCCCGCCCGAGATCCGACACCGCGACCCGCAGCAGCCACGCACGCCACCCAGCACCGCGACAAGTCCCCCGAGATCCGGGTCGCCCATGCGGGGCGCAGCGCAGTGGGCACATTGGAGGTACTGCCGACTTCCTGAGCGGCAGTATCGAGTGAACACCAGATAGTCACGTGTCGGCTCTTGCAGGCCCAAACGTCAACCGTTCAGAAACGCCCGTGTCGAAGCGGTCGCCCGGTCTGGCTCGTCGATCCAGGGTGCATGGCCGGCATGAGGCACCAGTTCGAGGGTGCACTCCGGTAGCCGAGCCGCGAACTGCTTCGCAGTCTCAGCACCGCCATTCGGATCGTCCTCGCCCCAGAAGCACAACGTCGGGCTCGTGACACGGGCCAGAAAGTCATCGGTGAACAACATTGCCTCGTTGAGACCCTTGACCGGTGTGATCACCTTGGGCGTCGAACGGATCTCGTTCAACAACGTCGGGGTGTGGCGCATCAGGGCCACGAACCAGTCGAGCATCTCGGCGTTGAATTTGCCCGACTCGATGGCGCCTTTGAGCCCGACCTGGCGAAGCAGCATCTTGGCCCCGGTCCGGCCGACGGGCATTCGTGCCGTGATCTGACCGAGACCCGGAATGCCGGCGAACCGCATGACCAGCGGGGTGTGGTCCATCGGTACGCCCATCGTCCAGCTGTACAACACCACCCGGCCAACACGCCCAGGAGCGGCAGCCGCGGCCCGGAGAGCGAAGAACCCACCGAAGGACGTGCCCAACACGTGTGCCTCGGGCAAGCCAAGGACGTCGAGCAGGTCGGGGATCAACAGGTCGCCGGCCCGCTTGACCGCTTCGATGTCGGCCTTGCCCGCATCGCCCGGCATGGGATCGCTCAACCCGCAGCCCGGTCGGTCGACCATGATGCACCGAAACCCGCTGAGGCCCTGAACCAGGTTGGACCAGCTGGTCCCGGCCACCGAAGCTCCGTGAATCAGGACGACCGGAGATCCATCGCCGATCTCCTGGACCCGCACCGTGACGTCCAGTTTCCCAAGATGGACCCGCTGTTCTGACGGTTCCAACCCGAACGAGTCCCACAACCGTCGTTCTGCGCTCCGATACCTCGCCTCATCCGATCCCATGCCTCAGTCTGACACTCGCCCACATCGACAACGCGTGCCGGATCGGCCAACGAAGACCGACCGGAGATCAGAACACCCGGATGACGACACCAGAACTGTGCATCTCAGCGCGTAACAACACCCCCCAACGGAACCCCGGAGCATCAGCCGCCCGGGATCGGCGAGCGCCGCAGCGACAGCGGGATGGTCCGGCGGGCCGACCAGTGGCCAGGGGTGTCTCACACGGAACCTTCGGGCACGACCCATTCGTGAGGTGCGCCTCCGGCGGCGGCGAGACGCGCGAAGTCGCTGTCGTAGTACACCTCGACGGCAGCTCCATCGGGCTGCCCGCCCCAAGGGGACCCCACCAGCGAGTGGCAGCAGCCACGCACGCCGCCCAGCGCCGCGACAAGTTCCACAAGATCCGGGTCGGCCATAAGGGGCGCAGCGCAGTGGGTCACGTGCGTGGGTGCCGTCGATCGAGCCAGTCGTCGCGGCCTAGGCGCCAGAACTGTGTGGGCCCAACATCGAGCAGCACCTCTCGGTCTGGGACGAAGCCAAGGCGGTGCAACGTCGCGGCCGATCGAACGTTCGGCGCGTCGAGTCCGCCGAACACCGCGTCGAGGGCCGACCTCGTGAAGACGTGGTCGAGCACCACTGTTGCCGCTTCGACCGCAGCGCCCGTGCGCCACCACGCCGGGTCCAGACTGTAGGTCAGTTCGACTAGCAGTTCCGACGCCGCGGACCCGTCGGGAGGCCCGACACTCAGGCCGCAACAGCCAGCTAGCAAGCTGACTTCATCGCTCGTCCGGATCACCCATCCACCCCAGCCGCAGCGAGCATGGTCGTTCATGCTGGTGGCTACCACCGTCCGCACTACATCCAGCTCGACCAGCCTGTCGTCCCACAAGTACTCGCGCACGTCGCAGTCCCGCCAGTGCTCGGCGAGAGCCGGTACGTCGTCGGGCGATGGCGGCACGAGTAGGAACCGCCTGGTTCCGAGCGTGGTCACGAAAGGACAGTGAAGCGCCGATGCGGGACGCGCATCTCGCAGTTTCCTCGAACCTGGCTCGGGCTTGTTGCACGAGGCCATTCGTTGGGAAGTCCGCACGCCACCGGCGAACAGTCGTCGGCATCCATGATCGAGTTCGGACTCGGACGCGAGCGCGTCGATCCGGTCGGCGCTGCGGGAACCCCGCGGAGGACACACAACCGGGGCGACGCCACGACCCGCGCCGAACGCCGGAGGCCGGAGGCCGACCTCGGGCCTGTCGCTGGACACGTGCGGCGTCCATCGGGGCTGTGGGCCAGACTTGGCGCCGATGCACATCGAGCACACGGCCCTGCTCGTCGCCGACTACGACGCGGCGATCGAGTTCTTCGTCGATGCGCTCGGCTTCGACCTCGTCGAAGACTCGCCCGCGACCACCAACGACGGTGGGGCGAAACGATGGGTCGTCGTGCGGCCACCCGGGGCCACGACGGGGTTACTGCTCGCGCAAGGCGACGGCGACCACCAGCGGGCCGCCATCGGCGAGCAGTACGCCGGACGCGTGGGTCTGTTCCTTCGGGTCGACGACTTCGCGGCCGCTCATCGACGGATGCGCGACCACGGTGTCGAGTTCGTGAGCAAGCCCCGCGACGAGCCGTACGGGCGGGTTGCCGTGTTCGTCGACATCGCGGGGAATCGATGGGACCTCCTCGGACCACGCCCATGAACCCACGACCCCGACGCACGGATTCTCCCACCTCTCACCTACGGCCGACCCCTCACCTACGACCCACCTCTCACCACGACCCGATGGATCCCGCCGAAAGGCGCTGACATGCGTGTGACCACATACGCCTATCCGTGGGATCTCGGCCGACTGGGCGTCGAGCGCTCGCTGGCCGACATCGCGGCCCACGGGATCGCCGCCATCGATCTCGCGTCGACCTACCACCCGATCGACTCGTTGTCGCCCCGCCACGGCGCCCACGTGTTCTCCGACGCCCGCGGCGCGGTGTACTTCCCGGCCCGACCCGAGCGGTACGGCGCCATCACGCCGTTGGTGCACTCGCCCGAGTTGGCGGCCACCTGGACCGAGGTCGTCGAGCGGGCGCCGGACTTCGACCTCACGATCAACGCCTGGACGGTGGTGCTGTTCCAGCCGTGGATCCGCGATCGACATCCCGATTGCGCGCGGGTGTTCCCGAGCGGCGATCGCAGCGGCTCAGGCGTCTGCCCCGCGAACGACGACGTCCGCGAGTACTACGCCGGTCTCTGCGCAGACATCGTCGACCGGTTCGGACTCGACATGATCCGGCTCGAAGGAATCATCCCTACGTCGTTCGACCTCGATTGGCTCCGCCCCCGGGTCCTCACCCGCTCTCCGCCGTGGCCAAGGAGGTCCTCGCGCTGTGCTTCTGCGCCGCTTGCGAGCGGCGAGCCACCGCGGCCGGTCTCGACATCGAGCGCCTTCGCCGGCTCGTGAACGACGCCGTGACCGACGAGGTCACCGGGTCGTCAGACATGAGCGCGGTGGTGGCCGACCCGGAGCTCCAGGCGTTCACCGTGCAACACGTCGAGGCCGCGGTGGGGCTGGCGGCGGCCGCGGCTTCGACCTTCGCGGCCACCGACCGACCGAAGTTCGCCACCACGATCGCGACGCCCTACCCCACGCTGCTGGGCCCGGCCGAAGACGCCATGCTCGAAGCGTTGGTGAGCTCCGTCGACCACCTCGTGATGTTCTCGGGGCATCCCGACCGCAATCGCCACGTCGCCGCCATGGCCCGCCGCTCCGACCCGGCGCGCCGCATCACGATGATGGTGACCAAGATGCGAGCCGGGGAACAGAACCGCCCGCCCGGGCTCGACGATGGCGCCGCACCACCGCGCGACGGGTTCTGGGAGGCGGCCGAGGTTGGCGTGGACGAACTCGGGCTCTACAACTACGGACTGCTCACCGACGACGCGATTCGTGACTTCATGGTGAAGGCGAAGGCCGTCGCCGATCCGGTCTGACGCGACCGGGCCGCTCGGGCCACGCCCGCACCTACGGCACGGCCTCTGGGCTCGCCGCGTCGATGAGGTCGAGGATGGCGCCGGGCGTCAGGGGTTGGGACCGCACCTGCACCCCAAGGGGCGCCAGGGCGTCGGCCACCGCGTTGATGATGGCGGGCGGGCTGGCGATGGCGCCACCCTCGCCCATGCCCTTGTGGCCGCCGGCGTTGGTCGGCGAGCGGGTCTCGATGTGGCCGTACTCGATCACCGGGACCTCGGCCGCGGTGGGCAGCAGGTAGTCGAGGAACGTCGAGGTCATCGGGTTGCCCGCCGGGTCGTACTGCAGGTGCTCGTAGAGGACGCCGCCGAGGCCCTGGACGACGCCGCCCGCGATCTGGCCTTCGACGACGTTCGGGTTGATCATCACGCCGCAGTCCTCGCTGACGACGTAGCGCAATATGGTGACCGCCCCGGTGTCGCGGTCGACCTCGCAGACGCAGATGTGGCAGGCGTTGGACCAGGTGCAGAAGTTGTCGGGCGCGTACCGCGTGTGAGCCTCGAGGCCCCGGGGTTGGCCCGGAGGGAGCGACGCCGGCTCGTAGTACGCCTTGCGCGCCACCTCGGCGACGGTGACATGCCGCGACGGGGTACCGACGACGTGGGCCCGGCCGTCGGTGATCTCGATGTCCTCGGGGTTCGCTTCCAGCATGTGGGCCGCGATGCTGACGATCCGCTGGCGCACCTCTTGCGCGGCCTCGCGCGCCGCTCCGCCGGCGATGACGGCCGATCGGCTCCCGCCCGATCCCCCGCCGTTGGGCGCGGTGTCGGTGTCGCCCTGAAGGACCCGCACCCGGTCGATGTCGACACCGAGCTCCTCGGCGACGACCTGCGCGAGCGTGGTCTCGATGCCCTGCCCGTTGCTGAGCGTGCTGGTCTGCACATCGACGGCGCCGCTCGGTTGAACGCGTACGGTCGCCGCCTCGGTCGACATGGGCCCGAACGCCATGGCCGAAGGCTCGGCCAGCAAGCTGATCCCGATCCCGACGAGGCGACCCTCTGAGCGCCAGGCCCGCTGCTGCTCGCGCAGCGCCTCGTAGCCCACGATCTCCGCGGCCTGCTCGAGGTTCTCGACCGCCGTCATCTGGTCGTACACGAACCCGGTCACCATGGTGTACGGGAGCTCCGCGATCTGGATCACGTTGCGCCGGCGGATCTCGAGCGGATCGATGCCGAGACGAACGGCTACGCAGTCGATCATCTGCTCGCGCACCACGGTCTCGATCATCCACGGCCCCCGGTAGCCGCCTCGTCCGGCGGTGTTGGTGAACACGGTGTGGCCGGACGCGGCGTAGTTCGACAGGCGATACGGGCCGGGCAACAGGATCGCCGCGAACGCGGTGGCGCTGCTCGCCGGGGCCGGGAAGGCACCGGCGCTCTCGAGGAACTGCGCTTTCACGCCCAGGAATCGTCCTTCGCCGTCGACCGCCATGGTGAGCGTGACCTGGTCCTCACGGCAGTGCTGGCCGGCGATGAGGTTCTCCCGCCGGTCCTCGATCCATTTGACCGGCCGCCCGATCTGCCGGGTGGCGAGCACGGCGGCGATCTCCTCGGCCGACGAGAACATCTTGAGGCCGAACGAGCCGCCGACGTCGGGCATGATCACGCGGATGCGGCTCTCGTCGTGATCGAGCAAGCGGGCCAACCAGCTCCGCGCGCCCTGCGGTCCCTGGGTCGACAGCCACAGCGTCAGCTCGTCGCTCACCTTGTCCCAGCTCGCCAGGATGCCCCGGGTCTCCATCGGGGCGCACAGGTACCGGTGTTGCCGGAACGTCTCGGTCAGCACCACCGGTGCCGTGGCGAAGATCTCATCGAGCGCCGGGTTCGGGGCATCGGGCATCTCGCGCGACACGTTGGAGCCGAGCTCGGGGTGCACGATCACCGCGTCGGGGTCGAGGGCACGTTGGTAGTCGACGAGAGCCGGCAGTTGCTCGATGTCGATCACGATCTCGTCGACGGCGTCCTCGGCGATGTAGCGCGACTCGGCCACGACGACGGCGATGGGCTCGCCGACGAACCGCACGTCGCCGTCGGCGAGCAGCCGGTACGGACGGATCGGCGGATGGAGCAGCTCCTGATCGGTCCATTGGTCGAGCACGAGGTGATTGAGATCCGACGCGGTGTACACGGCGACGACGCCCGGGAGCGCCCTCGCCGCCTCTATGTCGACGGACACGATTCGGCCCCGCGCCACGTCGCTCCGGGCGAACGCGGCGTGCAGGGTGCCCGGCACGGCGATGTCGTCGACGAAACGACCGCGTCCGGTGAGAAAACGAGCGTCCTCGCGGCGAGCGATGCGGTGGCCCAGGTAGCGGCCCCCGGTGGTCTGGGTGTGGGGCGTCATCACGTCCTTCGATTGCGACAGTCGACTGTCACGGTAGGTATCGGCGCCCCTGCCGTCAATCGCCACCTCGTGGTACGGTCGCCATCTCTCCCCTCGCTCATCGGAGCTCGACGAAACGGTATCGATGGCCACTCTCGCCACCCCCGACCTGGCCTACGACCCATCCGATCGTGACACGATCCGCAATCCGCACCCGCTCTACCGGCGGATGCGCGACGAGGCGCCGATCTACTACAGCGAGGCGCACGACTTCTATGCCGTGAGCCGGTTCGACGACGTGGAGCACGTCCTGGTGAACCGCGACACCTTCATCTCCCGCCGCGGGGTGACGCTCAGCATGCTCCGGTCCGGCATCGAGATCCCGCCGGGCACCTTGATCTTCGAGGACCCGCCGACCCACGGCATCCATCGGGCCCTGCTGTCGCGGATGTTCACGCCCCGACGGGTCAGCACGCTGGAAACGGAGATCCGCCGGCTGTGCGCCGATCTGCTCGACCCGTCCGTAGGGGCCGACGGCTTCGACTTCGTGGCGGACCTCGGAGCGATCGTGCCCATGCGGGTGATCGGCATGCTGCTCGGCATCCCCACCGAGGACCAGGAGACGGTGCGCGACTTCTTCGCCGCCGGACGCGAGCGTCCCGAGGGCAGCGACGTCAAGATGCTCACCGGCGCGATCTTCGGCGACTACATCGACTTCCGCGCCCAGAACCCGTCCGACGACATCATGACGCAGCTCCTGCACACCGAGTTCGAGGACGAGACCGGGACGCTGCGCTGCCTCACCCGCGACGAGCTGCTCGCGTACGTCAACATCATCGCCGCCGCCGGCAACGAGACCACGAAGATCCTCATCGGCTGGACCGGGCAGCTGCTGTCGGACTTCCCGGACCAGCGCCGGCTGCTGGTCGATGACCCGGGCCTGATCCCGCAGGCCATCGAGGAGATCCTGCGACTCGAGCCCAACACGTTGCACAACTGCCGGTACGTGGCGGCCGATGTCGAGCTGCACGGCCGTGTCGTGCCCGCGGGCAGCATCATGGTCACGATCACACCGTCGGCCAACCGCGACGAACGCCGCTTCACCGATCCCGACCGCCTCGACGTGAACCGAGGCTCGACGGCACACCTGTCGTTCGGTTTCGGACCGCACTACTGCCTGGGCCAGGCCTTGGCCCGGCTCGAGGGCCGCGTCGTGCTCGACGAGGTGCTGCGCCGCTTCCCCGACTGGGAAGCCGACACCGACGCCGCCGAATTCTCCTACCACGACGACAACCGCGGCTACCTCACGCTCCCCGTGCACACCCCGCCACCTTCCGCCCGCCGAACCTGACGCAGCTCAGTCCTCGTGGTCCGCCGCCCCACTCCATCGAACCCCGACGCGGCTAGCCGCGTCGGCGGACGTGAGCACCGGATAGATCTCGAAATCACCGAGGTCACGCCAATTCGAAAGCCATTCGTCGAACAAGGCCGGATCGTCTGTCTCCATGAGCTGAAAGCACCGATCGAGGTTCCCATCGTCCACGACCCAGCTGTCGATGTACCTCAAGCCGTCCGGCAGCATGCGACCCATCGCCCGAGCCCGTGCGTAGACAGGTTCAGCGCCATGCGTGTATCGCTCAACGACCATGAATCGCATCCACCGACCTTACCTGCGCACTGCAGGTCGGCCGCCCGGATCAGATCTGCGTTGACCACCACCACCTCGACCTGGGCCCACAGACGAACCAGAGTGGCGACTGGCGAAGCGAACGTCGGACGCTGACCATCTGATCGCTCACAGTCGTTCTGGTGCGAACGCGTTCGTCACGCTCGACGACTCGTCAATCCTCGTACGCCGCCGCGCACTCGGAGCTCAACGTTGCGATGTGCTGGCCCTCTGAGGCTGTCGCGATGGTCGAGGCATCGTGACGTAGTGCGGAGATCGAAGGCCCTTGCTCGGCTCCGCCGCTCGGGTCGATCTGCCTTCCTCGCACTGGCGCGGATCGCATTTCGGCGTGCGACGTGTCGCTCAGACGGGTACGACCTCGACGAGCTCGTCGAGGGCCAAGAAGTCATCGGGATTGCGGGTGTAGAGAGGAAGGCCAATCGAACACGCTGTCGCTGCGATCAACAGGTCGACGGCTCGCGCTCCGCGAGCCTTTCGGCCCGCTCCGGCAACGGCGGCGTAGATGCGGCCGTACGCACGAGACGCCTCGGAGTCGAATGGCAACGGGTCGAAGACAGCCTCCGCTCGTTGAAGCCGGTCCTGCCTGCGAGCGCGCTCGTCCGGGTCCTGAGTGGCGTGAGGACCCGCAGCGAGCTCGGCCATCGTGATCGCGCTGACGGCCGACTCGATGGGGAGTTGCGCAGTGTCGACGCGCTCAAGGTCGACGATGACCGACGTGTCGAGCAAACCCCGCGGCCGGCGTTGGTCAACCACGAGGCGCGGCGTCTTGGTTGGCGATGTCGTCTAGGTCGGCGCGGAACCGGTCACCGTCAACAGCCGGCGCGTTGCGGAACATCGCAACGACGGCGTCGGTGGACACGAAGCGATGGCGGCGCATCGGGGTCAGTTCTGCGACGGGGGTGCCATTGCGCGTGACTACGAACGTCTCCCCATGATCGAGGCGGCGCATGATCTCGCCGCTGTCATTGCGAAGTTCGCGTTGCGTGATTGCCTGTACCACGCGCTCACCGTAGCACGGCGTGCTACGTTTGCTCGACGAAGGTCGACTTGGCTGCCCCCATGCGACGAGCTGGTCTGTCGGTCGAAGAACATGCCGGACCGGGCCCAGTGCTCGAGCTGTTTCGCCGCTGAGCGATGCTGTTCGCGGCCCTCCGCCTCGGCCGCCTCGATCACGTCGATCGGGAGACGGGTCGTCTTGGAATCCATGGCACACCCCCGCTTGGGTCAGCGTGCCGCACGATGAGTCGTTCTGCTACCGCGTTCGTTCGCATGGTCCGCCACCGCCCCAAAACGCCGAGTCAGCAGCCATTGGCGGCCTGGAGCGCTCGACATGCGTCGGCCATCCGGGCGGGCGATAGCGACGTCACCTTCCGGCGGAACGACACGCGCGGAATCGTGTGGATGTTGTCGAAATTGACGACGCTGTTCGTCGGAACGCCGTCGGCGGTCGTCAGCTCGAGCTCGGAGACCAGACCTCGCCGCGTCCGAGTCATCGCCGCTACGACTACCGCGCCGATTCGGTCGGCGACGGGATCGCGTGTCAGTACCAGGACCGGACGATCGCCCCCAGGTGCCGCTGCGAACCAGATCTCACCGTGCTGCATCGACAGCCCAGTCCGACCAGTCCTCGGCGGGACCCCAATCGGCGATCTCGGACAGCGTCAGCTCTCCTTCGTCGAGCGGCTGAGCGAGCCATCGATCGGCGTCACCCTCAGCCGCCAGCCGATCGAGGTGGCGGCGCAGCGCTTCGCGCAAGAGCTCGGACCGGTCCACGCCGAGGGCCTCCGCCCATCGCTGAGCCTCTGCAGCGTCTCGATCGTCGACCCGGAAGCTCAGCATCGTCATACCTGAAGCCTACACCGTATGACGACAGCCGGCATCCCGGCGAGCCTTGGCGTGGCACCATTGGTGCTTGGACGACGCGAGCCCGGAGCGGTACTACCACGGCACACGCGCCGACTTGAAGCCTGGAGATCTGATCGAACCCGGCTACCACTCCAACTTCGGCAGCCGCAAGAAAGCCAACCACGTCTATCTGACCGCCACCGTGGACGCCGCGATCTGGGGAGCAGAACTGGCGGTCGGTGAAGGCCCCGGCAAGATCTACATCGTGGAGCAAACCGGTCCCGTCGAGGACGACCCGAACCTGACGGACAAGAAGTTCCCCGGCAACCCGACGAAGTCATACCGGTCTCGCGACCCGTTGCGCGTCACCGGCGAGCTTGCGGACTGGGAGGGGCACTCCGCCGACGCCCTTCAGGCGATGAAGGACAACCTCGAACGCCTCAAACACCTTGGCATCGAGGCGATCGACGACTGACGAAGCGTCGCAACGAGGCACCGAGGCGAACGTTGTCGGCCACCGCGCTAGTCGGCGAAGAGTTGGGTGGCCACGAACATCATCCAGAAGTTGGGGTCGTCGGGGTACTCATCGGGCGTGAGCGGGTCGTGGACCTGGGCCGGGGTGAACCCGATGCGGTCGGCCTCGCTCTGGAGGAACGCCAGGTCGGCGCCGTAGAGCTCGGCGCCGTTGCCGGCGAACATGGCTCGGAGATCCTCGTCGGGGGTTCCGGCCACCGTTTGGCGCAGCACCTTGAGCGTGTAGGGCACCGTGCCCTCGTGGTGCGGGAAATCCGCGCCCCACATCAACCGACCGTCGCCCAGCTCGTCTCGGCGGGTGATGTCCTCGCCTTGCGCGGTGGCCGAGAACCAGCAGTTGCGTCGCACGTACTCGCTCGGCAGCATCGTGAGCTTCGACACCGCGTCGCCGGCGAACATGGCCGGGATCGTGCGCTCCATCTGGGCGCCCATGCAGAAGCCGTCGAGTCGGGTCATGGCCTCGAAGATCCAGTTCGCGGCGCCCAGCTCGGTGAACACGAACTTCAGGTTCGAGAACCGCTCGAACACGCCGGCCAGAACCAGCTGTGACAGCGTCCGATGGCCGAACAGCGTCGACTCGTAAACGCCGACGGCATGGCCGGCCGCCACCGAGTCGGGCTCGATGTCGGCGCCGACCACCGTGCCGTGCCGGCCGATCGGCATGTCGAGCTCTTGGCACACGGCCCAGATCGGGTCGAGGCTGCGGTAGTACAGGTTGTGCAGCTTGAGGTGGTGATCGGCGGGGAGCAGGATCTGGGCCAGGCCGTTGTCCTTGGCCCAGCGGATCTCGGCCACGGCGTCGTCGACGTCGTCGATGAACACCTGGGCGACGCCGAAGCGGCGGCCCGGCGCCTCGTCGCAGAAGTCCTTCAGCCAGCGGTTGTGGGCCCGCAGGCCGGCCCAGCGCCGCTCGTACTCATCGGGCGTACGGGGGCCGGGGGCGGCGAGGTTGCCGTTCGGGAAGAACGGTGGCGTGGTGTTGGGGAACAGCACCTCGGCGACGATGCCCTCGCTCTCGAGCACCTGGAGCCGCCGGGTGCTCTCCCAGTTCAACGAAGAGTGAACCGAGGCCACTCCGGCCTTGTACTCGGGCGCGTCGTCGAGATCGGCCCAGGAATCGGTGAACGCCGCGGCCCAGGCGTCGAACTCGTCGTGCCAGCGGGCTTCGAGGTACGGCTTGTACCCGAGGCGATCGGCGCCGGCGTGACAGTCCGACGAGAAGATCGCGTAGGGCCGGCTCGCTTCGTCAACCTGCATCAGGAGCTCCTGTCTAGGTCGGGTTGGATTCAGGTGTGTTGGATTCAGGTTCCCAGTTGAGCACGCCGATCTCGGCGGTCACCCGCTCGGGCGCGGCCCGCACCCGCAGGCCCTGGTGCACCTCGACTTCGGAGGTGAACCGGCCGGGGACGAGGATGTCGTCTTGCTCGTCCAGGCGCACGAGCACGATCGTGTACGGCACCAGTGCCGCCAGGTCGGGGGCGTAGGGCTGATGGGTCACCACCCAGCTGTACACCTCGCCCGCGCCCGCCGACGTCACCCATTCGAGGCCGTCGCCGTGACAACCCGAACAGAGCGGGCGGACCGGCCACGTGTACCGGGAGCAGTCGCGGCACCGTTGGAGAATCAGTCGACCGTCGGCCAGCGCCGACCAGTACGGCGCCGAGTCCCGGTCGGGGACGGGCACGGTGCGACGCTCGGTCATCAGCCCCCCACCAGCACGGTGGCGCTCGAGTACCCGCTGACGTACCCGAGCTGCCCGGTGACCAGGCCCACGTCGTGGCGAGCCACCTGGCGGTGACCGGCCTCGCCCCGGATCTGTTGCACCGCCTCGTACACGTGGTTCATGCCGTGGATGTAGCCCTCCGACAGCAGCCCGCCGTGAGTGTTCAGCGGTAGCGCTCCGGTGGCGCGGTCGAAGTGCCCGTCGGCGAGCATCGCCCCGACCGTGCCCGGCTCGGCGAACCCGTAGCCCTCGATCTGGGACAAGACGTTGTAGGTGAAGCAGTCGTAGAGCTCGGCGATCTCGATGTCGGCGGGACCGAGCCCGGCGGCGGCGTAGAGGCGACCCGCGATGGGCCGGGCCGGCGACGCGCTGATGTCGGTGTGACCGTTGTTCACCACCGTGATGCCACCACCCCACGCCGCGCCCTGCACGAGGACCGGGCGGTGGGGCAGGTCCTTCGCCCGATCGGCTCGGACGAGCACGATGGCCACCGCGCCGTCGGTCTCGAGGCAGCAGTCGAACTTCCGGAACGGCTCGACGATCCACCGGCTTGCGAGGTAGTCGTCCATCGTCATCGGCGTGCGCATCATGGCCCGCTCGTTGTCGAGCGCGTTGGTGCGGCTGAGGATGGCGATGCGCCCGAAGTCCTCGCTGGTGGTCCCGTGGGCGAGCATGTGGGCGCGCGCCGCCAGCGCGATCTCCTGGGACGGCGCGATGCACCCGGCCGAGATCTTGAACTGCATGTCCCACGGCTGGCGACCGGCGCTGCCCGACGAGCCGTTGACCCGCACGCCCGAGCGGCCGTTGAGGGCGCGGTACACCACGACGCAGTCGGCCACCCCGGCGGCCAGGGCCAAGGTGGCCTGGCCGATCATCGTGAGCGACACGCTGCCGCCGTAGAACTGGTCGACGTAGAAGCTCAGGCTCTCGATGCCTAGGGCCTGGGCCAAGATGTTGGGTGCGATCGAGTCGTTGACACCATATGTGCACAGGCCGTCGACGTCGGAGAGCTCCAGGCCGGCATCAGCGACCGCAGCCTTGACAGCCCGGGAGGCGAGCGTGAACACGCCGACACCGGAGTCCTTGGAGAACTCGGTGCAGCCGATGCCGGCGACGGCCACCTGGCCACGGGGAAATCGGGAGACGTCGGCCACGTCAGGCCGGCTCGGTGCCGTGGCCGACGCGGGCGATGAACCGGCCGTCCTTGGCCGCGATGTGGAACTCGGCCGTGTTGAACGCCAGCTCACCCGTGCCGCGCCGGGGCGCGACGACAACTCGGAGCTCGGTGAACACGTACCAGTCCTCGGTCACTTGGACGAGGGGCTCGACCGACCGGAACTCGTACCTCTCGAATAGGGCGGTGTACCACGCCCGGTGGGCGTCGGGGCCGGAGAGCTCGACGAGCGAGGCGTCGTCGCCGACATAGTTGCGCACCGCCGATGAGCCCAGGTCGTGGATCGTGGCCAGCACCCCTTCGAGATCGTTGGCCCGCAAGGCGTCGAGGTATCCGACGTGGGTCAGGTACACGTTCTCGCGGTCGACCAGCGACTCGCCCACGGTCGCGTCGACCTCGTCGGGCGCCCCCAACGTGCTCCGCGGGACCCGCACCCACACCAGCTCACCGGTGATCCCGCGGCCCGCCCCCGAGGGGAACAGTCCGAGCGTCTGGCGGCGGTTGAGCGGTCGACCCTTGGGCGCACCGCGGGTGAGCGAGTCCTGGAAGAGGTACCAGCCGCCGCGCGCCTCGGTGAGCCCCACGACCTCGTGGAGCTCGCTCATCCCGCGGATCATGGCGTAGGCCTGGTGGATCTCCTCGCGGGTGGTCAGGACCGGCAGGTACACCGAGCCGTCGGGCCGGACCTGGGGCAGGATCGTGTAGGCGTAGGGCCCCTCGGGTGCGAGGGTGTCGACCAGGGCCGTGAGGTTCGCCGGGTCGCGGGCCGCGATCTCCTGGCCGATGTGGCGGATCGCCTCGCGATACGCGTGAGCCGAGGCCCGCGCCGCGAGCTCGAGCGTCCTGGCGTCGCTGTCGACCACGGATCCTCCTTGCTGGGTCCTACCGGATCAGAAGTGCACCAGTTGCTCGAACACTGCCACCTCGTCGGCACCGAAGCCGCCCTCGTGCCCGGGCAGCCGGTAGAGGCGGGCCACGTTGCCGGCGAGCAGGGCGTGCCGATCGTCGGGTTGTGCGCTGTCAGTGACCCGCATGGCCTGCTGGCGGTCGTCGGGCCAGTTGGCATCGTCGAACGGGAAGTGGCTGGCCCACATCAGGTGGACCCGACCGAGCCGGTGCTGGTTCTTCACCGCCGGGCGGTCCTGGTGGAAGGTGAACCAGGTGTGCTTGCGGATGTAGTCCGACGGCACGGCATCGGGTTCGACCAGCGCGTACTGCGAGAGGTGCTTGTGCCGCACGTAGTTGATGTCGAGGAACTCCATCCAGTGCAACGCCCAGCCGGCGTCGCCGTGCGCCAGCACGAGTCTGACCCCGGGGTAGCGGTCGAACACGCCGGCGGCGACCATCGGGAGCACGGCATCGCACATCGGCGGTTTCAACCCGGGCGCGATGCCCGACGGCGGCACGCTCGACTGCGCGGCACCCATCCCGTAGTGCAGGCTGATCGGCACGTTCAGGGCGTCGACGGCCTCCCACAGCGGATCGTCGTCGGGCCGCCCACCCGCCGAGGCACCGCTCGGCCAGTCGTCGAGGATCGCCCCCTTGAGCCCGAGGTCGACGACAGCACGCTCGAGTTCGGCGCACGCGTCGGTCACGCTCGTGGCGGGGATCTTCGCCAACCCGATGAGGCGGGAGGGGTCGTGCGCGCAGAACTCGGCCAGCCAGTCGTTGTAGGAGCGGGCGAGCGCCACCTTCAGGTCGGGGTTGTCGAGCTGACGCACGGCATCCCAGAGCCCGGGGGTGGGATAGAGCACCTCGGCGTCGACGCTGCCCTCCCACTGGGCGTTGATCCGAGCCGCCGGGTCATAGAGCGCGGGGAGGACGGCCGACCAGGCGACCGCGCCTCGGCCCGCGCTGGACGAACCGGAACGGTGCCATCCCGATCCGGTCGCCGTGGTTGGCGCGAGCGGCACGGGATCGACGGCGCCTACGACCCACGCACCGCCCCCGTCGCGCTCGACGAACCGGGGAGCCCGTTCGCGAAGATGCGACGGGAGCCTCGTGTCGAACAGGTCCGGTGGCTCGACCACGTGCGAGTCCGCAGAGATCAGGCGGTACTCCGTGGGGTCGGGCATGGCCGGTCTCAGGCCGCGACGCCGATGGCGGCGTCGGCGGTCTCGTAGGGAAGCGTGTAGAGGTCGGCGGCGTTCTTCCACATGATCCGCTGGATCTCGCTCTCGGAGCATCCCGCCCGTTCGAGGACCTCCCGGCCCAGCTCGTAATCGACGGGCCACGCCGAGGACGCGTGGGGGAAGTCGGGACCCCACATCATGTTGGCGACGCCGATGTCGTACCGGTTGTGGGCCCCGACCTCGTCGACTATGTACACCACCGACACGTTCCGCCGGAAGTACTCGCTCGGCAGGAGTGGCAAGCCCCACTCGTCGCGGTTGCGCATGACCGACTCGTCGAAGCGCTCCAGGTAGTAGGGCACCCATCCCGTGTGCACCTCGGAGCCGACGAAGGCCAGCTCGGGGAACCGGTGGAAGACCCCGGACTGCATCATCCGCCACAAGATCACGGGGAAGCTGCCGGCCTGGACGTCGATGCCGAGCTTCTGGGCTCGCTTGACCCGGTCCGCGACACCCTCGGCCGAGATCCTCGATCCCAGGTCACCGGCCGGGAAGAAGAACTGCGTGTGCACGTTGATCGGCATGCCGAGCTCGACGGCGGCGGCCCAGAAACGGTCGTCCTCCGGGGTCGGGTCGGTGAACGAGCCGCTCGGGTACGACTCGAGCTGGACGGTGCGCAGGCCGAGCTCGGCGCAACGCTGCAGCTCGGCGAGGGCGTCGTCGAGCCCGGTGGTCGGCAGGGTGCCGTTGCAGACGAACCGCTCCGGCGCGTAGGCCTGGAAATCGGCTATCCAGTCGTTGTACACCTTGAAGCAGGCGAGCGACAGCTCCTTGTCTGGACACAGCTTGATGCCGTTCCACACCGTGCCCACGCCGTTGAAGATGACCTCGGCGTCGGTGTGGTCCTCGATGATCTCGAGCACGCGCGCCGCCGGGTCGTAGGAACCGGGGAAGAGATCCTCGTAACGGACACCGCGGTCTTTGATCTGCTTGAACCCCTCGACCAGCGACGCCCGGTCGAAGCGCTTCGACGACCGGAAGTACATCGAGGAGAAACCCATCACCGAGGGGCGCTGCTGGCCCTCCATGATCCACGCGTGGCCCTTGGTCTTGGGCGTCTCGATCACGCGGGGCCCGCGATCTCGCATGCTCGGCGGCAGGTTCTCGACCCACAGGTTCTGCGGTTCGTTCACGTGACCGTCCGCTGAGATCGCGTTGTACTGCATGGCGTTGGCCTCCTCGCGTCGCTACCGTTCGGGGTCACGCCGGGATCGCGTGCGACGACTCGTCAGTGTGACAGTCGGCTGCCACTTTTGCAATAATCCACCCACGGCGAGAGTGACAGCCCACTGCCGCCTGCACCGTAGCGCCTGCCACGCCGGACCCGTCCGGACGAGCAAGGTCGCCCAACCCCCTCCCGAGAGGTCTCGACAGTGAGCCTGACTTTCACCCGCCTGGACATCGAGCTCGACCGTGGGGTCGCCACGGTCACCATGAACCGGCCCCCGGTCAACGCGGTGGACCTGCTGATGTACCGCGAGCTCCGTGGTCTGTTCGCCGACATCGACCAGATCGGGGCGGGCGTCCGGGTGGTGGTTCTCACCGGCGCCGGCAAGCACTTCTGCGCCGGCAACGACCTCGAGGACTTCGCCGCCATGGACGAGAGCAACGTCCGGGAACGCATGTTCCACGTCCGCGAGGCGTTCTTCGCCATCCAGGAGTGTGCGGTTCCCGTGATCGGTGCCGTCGCCGGCGTCGCGCTCGGCACCGGGTTGGCGTTGGCGGCGTCGTGTGACTTCGTCGTCGCCGCCGACGACGCGAGCTTCGGGTTGCCCGAGCTCAGCGTGGGCGTCCACGGCGGTGCCCGCCACCTCGGCCGGCTCGTGGGCCAGCCGGTCGTGCGCTGGATGTACTTCACCGGCCGCCGGTTGAGCGGAGCCGAGATGCGCGACGTCGGAGCCGTCGTCACCGTGGTACCCCGGGCCGAGCTGCTCGCCACCGCCCTCGCCGAAGCACGCCGCATCGCCGACTACAGCCCGACCGCCGTGCGCATGGGCAAGAAGGGGCTCAACGACATCGAGTTCGTCGACGTACGGCGCGGCTACGAGCACGAGCAGTCGCTCACCGCCCGGATGATGGCCCACCCCGACTCAAAGTCCGCGCTTCTTGCCAGCCGTGACGGCACCTCCCCGCTGTACGACGAGGCCCCGCGCCCGGCACCCGGCGCCGCCTGAGCGAGCCGTCACCGTCCAGCGCGTCGCGTGTCACCCGGGTGTCACAATGCGATGACAGTTGGCAGTGCCAACCGAACGAACGACGAGGGGACGCCACCGCATGAGCACGCATCGGGTCGGGTTGGTGTTCGGGGGATCGTCGGGCATCGGCCGGGCCTGCGCCGAGGCCATCGCCGCACGCGGCACCGCGGTGGTGATCGCCGACCCCGACGAGGCCGGCGGCGCCGAGACCGTCACCCGGATCACCGAAGCCGGGGGCTCGGCGGTATTCGTCGCCACAGACATCACCGACGAGCGCGCCGTCGAGCGGGCGGTGGCGGCGGCGGTGTCGACCTTCGGTCGGCTCGACTGCGTGGTAACCAGCGCCGGCGCCTCGATCTCCGGTGACGGCGCGTGGCATCGGGCGATCGACATCTTCTTGAAGGGGCCGTACTACGCCTCGCGCCACAGCCTCCCCGAGCTCGAGCGCAGCGGCGGTGGTGTGATCGTCCACATCGGCTCGATCTCGTCGATCCGTGGTTCGCTCGCGCCCGACGTCGACCGGACCGGGTACCCGAGCGCCAAGCACGGCGTCGTCGGCTTGACCAAGACCCTCGCCCTCGCCTACGGGCCGAAGAACATCCGGGTCAACGCCGTGTGCCCCGGCTACATCAAGACGGCGCTCACCAAGCACATCCACGAGGGTCCCGACGCCGACGCCTTCGTCACCGAGAAGCTCGGCGTCCCGCTCGGGCGGTGGGGCGAGCCCGACGACATCGGCAAGGTCGTGGGGTTTTTGACGTCGGACGACGCGGCGTACATCAGCGGCCAGGTGATCGTCGTCGACGGCGGCATGACGGCACGGTAGGCAGTTGCCAAATCGGAGCTTGACGCCAGGTCGCCGCGTACATATTCTGACAGTCGAGTGACACTTGAGACATCGTGGGGAGTCGGGGTCAAGTGCCGACACAGTCGCCCCCAGGAGATGTCCAACCGGGGAACATCCGCAGTTGGACGAGAGCGACCACTCTCGACGATGCCCCGTCTCGTGAGGTGACCATGACCGCCAACCCCCCGGCCACGAAGCGTCAGGTCCTGATCTCGACGGACGGTCACGCCGGCGCCGACCTGCTCGACTACAAGCCGTATCTCGAGCGGCGCTACCACGAAGAGTTCGATGCCTGGGCGGCAACGTTCTCCGACGCATGGGCCGAAGACACCGACCAGGAGCGACCCGAGAACCACCGGCTCGGCGTGGCGTCGGCCGCCGCCCCGCTCAACTGGGACGTCTCGATGCGGCTCGCCTATCTCGACGACCAGGGGATCGCCGCCGAGGTTCTGTTCCCCAACACGGCGCCACCGTTCTACCCGTCGGGCGCGCTGACCTCGCCCGGACCCCGCAGCCGCGACGAGTTCGACATCCGCTTCGCCGGGCTGCGGGCCCACAACCGTTGGCTGGCCGACTTCTGCAGCCAGGCACCGGACCGTTGGGCCGGGTTCGCCCAGGTCTTCCTCGACGACATCGACACTGCGGTGGCCGAGGTCCGATGGGCCAAGGAGGCCGGCCTTCGGGGCGTGCTGCTACCCAATGACCACGTGCTGCGGATGACGAACCTCTACTACCCGCACCTCGACCCGCTGTGGGCCACGTGCGCCGAGCTGGGACTCCCGGTGCACCGGCACTCCAACTTCCCGACCGAGTCGGTGCGCGAGGGCGGCGACGCCTCGGCCTTGTGCGGGATGATGGAGATGCAGTTCTACATGATCCGCACGATCGCCCACCTGATCTTGTCGGGGGCCTTCGAGCGCCATCCCACCCTGCAGTACGTCCTCACCGAGATCTCCACGGCCTCCGACATCCCGCCGCACCTGGCCAAGCTCGACGGTATGGCCGGGCTCGACCTCGGCGC
>CAYMJU010000175.1:0-14165 GCA_964390555.1 uncultured Acidimicrobiales bacterium
ACGGCGTGGCTCAAGATGTCCGACGACACGCTGTAGCCGGCTTGGTCGACGAGGAACCGCCACGACAGCAAGCCGAGAGGGTCACTGCCGTAGGACGACAGAAACCGGCCGCGGTAGTTGGTGATGCGACCCAAGCGCCCATCGACGATGAGGTTGCGGGCGTGCTGCACCATCGGCGCCCAGCGGTAGTTGTAACCGACACCGGTCACCACGCCGGCCCGCGATGCCGCGGCGGCGATGCGGCGGGTCTGCTCGGGCGTCCCTCCGACCGGCTTCTCGCAGAACACGTGCTTGCCAGCGCGGGCGGCCGCGATGGCGACCTCCTCGTGCAACATGTTCGGCGCCGAGACGTTGACGACCGAGATGTCGGGGTGCTCGACGACGTCTTGCCACCGTTCGGTCGCGGCGGCGAAGCCGAAATCGTCGACGGCCCGGCGACGCAGGTTCGCGGAGGTCTCCGCACACAAGACGAGGGACGTGTCGAAGGACCGCTCGGGGAACAGGCTCGCGATCCGCCGGTACGAGCGGCTGTGGGCCTGGCCCATCCACCCGAACCCGACCACGCCGATCCCGATCACCGGACGATCTGTCACGTCGCCCCTCCTCGAGCCGAAAAACCTGGAACCGGCACGATGCTCGCCGGGCGACCCTCGAGGACCGCGAGCGCGTTGTCGATGGCGTGCTCGTACAACCGCCGACGACCGACCACCGTCGAGGACGCTATGTGGGGAGTCACGATCACCTTGGGGTGGTTCAGCAGCGGGTGACCCGCCGGCAGCGGCTCCGGCTCGGTCACGTCGAGTCCAGCGCCCGCCACGTGACCCGACACCAGCGCGTCGAGAAGGGCGTCATGATCGACGAGGGACCCTCGGGCGCAGTTCACGATCCGCACCCCCGCCTTCATCGTCGCGAGGGTTGCCCGGTTGATAAGGTGGTGACTCTCGGCCGCGGCGGGAGCGTGCAGCGAGATGATGTCGGAGCGGGCCCACAGCGTGTCGAGGGTTACGAGTTCGACGCCCGCCACTGGGCTGGCCTCGAGAAACGGATCGTGAGCGAGGACCGTCATCTCCATCGCGACGGCGACACGCGCCACCCGGCGCGCGATGCGACCAAGACCGACAAGTCCAACCGTCGAACCTGCCAGCTCGACGGCCTCGACGTTCGCTCCCGCCCCGCCCTCGCCCTGTACGGCTCGCTCCTGCATGGCGGGCAGATCGCGTGCCACGGCGAGGATCAGCGCAACTGCGTGTTCGGCCGTCGACACCGTTGGCGCGTCGGGCGCGTTGCACACGACGATGCCCCGACTGGCCGCCGCGATCACATCGACGCTGTCGTAGCCGATGCCGGTTCGCGAGATGACCTTGAGGCGGGGCCCGGCATCCATCGCCTCGCCGTCCCATCGCCGGGTTCCCGCGATGACGGCGTCGGCGAACGCCAGGTCGGTCTCGTCGGGACCGACGATCACGGCGCGGCCTTCGACGAGGTCGAGGTACTCGGGCGGGAACGGCCGATCCGAGAACAGCACCGGCGCTCTCAAGATGTCGCCGGTCATGATGTCGCCGGTCACGATGTCGCCGGTCACGATGTCACCGTCATGATGTGGTGCTCGCCGCGCTCGTCATGGGGCAGCGAGGATCGGTCGGCATTCCCGCCCACGAGTCGCGCACCCAGTGGTGGGCCGGGTCGTCGCAGAACGCCATCGACCGCTCGCCCCCTGGCCCGGCCAGCACGTTGAGGTAGTACATCGGATAGCCGGGGGCCGCCACACATGGCCCGTGGTAACCGCGGGGTACGCAGAACACGTCGCCGTCTCGCACGACCACGTTCTCGTCGATCTCGCCGTCGGGGGTGTAGGTGCGATGCAGCCCGAAGCCGTCGGCCGAGTAGCCGATCGGCCCCGCCGCGTCGAGCTCGCCGATTCGGAAGTAGTAGATCTCCTCGTTGTTCACCGGGCACTCCGGCGAGTCGTCGTGCCGGTGCGGCGGGTACGACGACCAGTTGCCGTCGGGGGTGAGCAGCTCGACGGCCATTACCTTGTCGGCGTGCGGCCAGGTGTCGGGACTGGCGAAGTTGGTGACCTGGCGCGTGGCCGGGCCGGCCCCCCGTATCTCGATGGCAACACCATCCGCTGGCCCATACCGAGGGGGAAGGGTTTGCCCGCAGCGGGCCATGGCGAGCGCCACCTCACCCCCACCGGGCGCGGCGAGCGCGACGGCGGTGTCGCGGCCGACGTACATGAAGTCCGTCACCCGGGCGAACACGCTGGTGCGGCCGTCCAGGCGATGGCGCTCGCCGCGCACCACCACGTCGACATCGACCGCGGACAACGGCAGGATCAGGGCCTCGAACTCGCCGGTGCGCAGTTCGCGAGCGATACCGGGTTCGAGGCTGATCACCCTGAGGGCGGTCCAGTCCCACCCCCCGGCGTCGGGCGCCAGCCAGACCGGATCGGACCCGTCGGCCAGGGCGCCGCGCCGATGGTGAAGCCGCGGACCGCTCACGGCGCGGCCTCGGCACTGTCGGCTCGGGCGATGCTGGCGGGGCGGACGATGCGGGCGGCACGATCGATGGCCCCGGCGACATCGCCCCCAGGCGGGTACAGCAGCGCCCGCCCGACCACGAGGCCCCGGACGTTGGGAACGGTCATGGCCCGCTCCCACGCCGCGAACGCCGCTTCGGGATCGGGCCCGGGAGCCCCGCCGAGGATCAGCGCCGGCAGCGTGGTGGTCGACAACATGCGCGCCGGGTCGCGCCCCGCCGGCACCTTCAGCCAGGTGCTCGCCGTCGTGTGACCGAGCGAGCCAGCGACCGCGACGGCGCGCAACAGCTTGTCGTCGTCGTCGAGCAGCTTGGCCTGGCCCTGGTCGTTGACGTAGTACGGCAACGGCTCGACCATGAGCGGCAACCCGAGGCGGGCCATGGCGCTCACGGTCCGGGCGCACGCCTCGAGGGTGGGCGCGGTGCCGGCGTCGTCGTCGGCGACGCGCAGCAGAACCTTGCCGCCGTCGAGCCCCAGATCGGCGATGGCCTCGGGGTCATACGCCGTCATGCGGTCGTCGAGCTCCCAACGCGCACCCATGAGCCCGCCGCGGTTCATCGTGCCGAACGCCAACTTCGCATCGAGGGCGCCGAGAAGGGCCAGCTCCTCGAGCACGTCGGGGCTACCGAGAACACCATCGACGTCGGGGTGGGCCAGGGCCGTCAGCAAGGCGTCGAGCAGCCGCCGGCGATCGGCCATGACGAACGGCTCGGCGCCCACGCCGAGCATGCCGCGAGCGGTGTGGTCGGCCGCCACGATGAGCAGCCGGCCGTCGACGAGCAGCTCCCGGCGCCGGCGGGTCTTCAACGCCGAGAGCGCCGCGAGCGGCTCGGTGGCCCGGCGCTCGATGAGGTCGAGCCATCGATCGTCGGTCAGTCGCACGGTATTGCCTCCAGGACGGCGTCGATCTCGTGTTGGTACGGCATGTCGTCAGCGCACATCAGCCGCGACGCGACGATGGCGCCCGCGGCGTTGCCGGCCCGGGCGCAGCGGGCGAGGTCCCAACCCTCCAACAACCCATGGCACAGGGCACCACCGAAGGCGTCACCCGCACCGAGACCACAGACGACCTCGACCGGATACGGCGCGATCCGTTCGCGCTGCCCGTCGGCGGTGGCCACCAGCACTCCGTCGCCGCCCATCTTCACCAGTGCGGCATCGAGCCCGCGCGCGAGGAGGCGGTTCGCCGCGATCTCGGGGTCGGCGGAGTCCACGACGACCTGGCACTCCGCTCGGTTGCCGATCGCCATGGTGACCAGGTCGAGCAGCGCGCCGATCTCGCGGCGACCGTCGGCGGGGTCGGACCAGAAGTGCGGCCGCCAGTCCAAGTCGAGCACCGTGTGGGCCCGACGCTCGCGCCGGCTGAGCAAGGCGTGGATGGTGGACCGGCTCGGCTCGGCGGACACGCACGACGCCGGGATCCACAGGATCGGCACCGAGGCCACGAGTTCCGCCGGTACGTCGGTCGCCTCGATCGTCATGTCGGGAGCCCGCGGTTCCCGGTAGAAGATGATGGTCGGCTCGGCGGGGTCGGCCAGCTCGGCGAAGGCCAAGGGTGTTCGCAGTTCGGGATGGCGCCCGACGTAGCTGGTGTCGACTCCGAACGTCGATGCGAGCGCACCCACCACGTAGTCGCCGAACGCGTCCGCGCCGACTCGGGTGAACACCGCGGTTCGTCGGCCGAGGCGCGCCGCGGCGACCGCGACGTTGGTGGCGGTTCCGCCGATCGACTTTCGGAAGCTGGTGACCTCGGCCAGAGGCACACCGAGCTGCTCGGCGTACAGGTCGACGCCGATCCGACCGACCGTCAGCAGCTCGATCGGGTACTCGCTCAGCGTACGCCCGCGATCTCGTGCTGGAGCTCGTCGAGCTCCACACCGCCCGCCATGAGCGACACGAGCTCTTCCCGGCTGATCTCGTCCTTGCCGAAGTTGCCGAGCGACCGCCCCCGGTTCAGGATCAGGAATCGATCACCGACCGGGAAGGCGTGGTGCGGGTTGTGAGTGATGAAGATCACCGCCAACCCCCGTCGGCGGGCCTCGAGGATGTACTTCAGGACCACGCCGGACTGCTTCACCCCGAGCGCCGACGTCGGCTCGTCGAGGATGAGCAGCTTCGCGCCGAAGTAGGCGGCGCGGGCGATGGCCACCGACTGCCGCTCGCCGCCCGACAGCGTTCCGACGGTCTGCTCGGGGTCGCGCACGTCGATGCCCATCTTGCCCAGCTCCTCGACCGCAACATGCTGGGCGCGGCGACCGTCGATCCACCGCAGCGGCCAGACCCCCCGACGGGGCTCGCTGCCCAACCAGAAGTTCCGCCAGATCGACATGAGCGGAACCAGGGCCAGATCCTGGTACACCGTGGCGATACCCCGGTCGAGAGCATCGCGGGGTGACGAGAACCGCACCTCGTCGCCGCCGATCAGGATCTCGCCCTCGTCGTGGTGAATCACGCCCGACAAGATCTTGATGAGCGTCGACTTGCCGGCGCCGTTGTCGCCGAGCACGCAGGTGACCTCGCCCTGGTTCACGTGCGTCGTGATGTCCTTGAGGGCGATGACGTTGCCGTAATACTTGGAGACGTTGCGGATGTCGAGGAACGGGGTGCTCATGGGATGCTCCTAGCGCGCCCGCTCGGCGCGACGGCGAACGGCACTGTTGACGATGACGGCGAGCAGGAGGATCGCCCCGTTGAGCAGGAATCGCCAGTCCTGCTGCCAGCCGGCGAAGGGGATGCCCTGGGTCGACATCGACATGATGATGGCGCCGATGGCGGCGCCGGCCGCCGAGCCGTAGCCACCCGTCAACAGGTTGCCGCCGACGACCGCAGCGATGATGAATTCGAACTCGTTGCCGTTGCCGACGTCGGCCTGGACCGACGTGAGGCGGAAGGCGATGAGCATGCCGGTGAGCCACGCGGCGCCCGACACGAGCATGAACAGCGAAGTCTTGGTCCGGGCCGCCGGCACACCGACCGAACGCGCGGCGTCCTTGTTGCCGCCGACGGCATATATCCAACTGCCATAGCGGGTGCGGGTGAGGATCCACGTGGCCGCCGCCGCGAAGCCCAGGAACCACAGGATCGCCACCCGGTACCGGATGACGCCGGGTGTCGTGTCGACCTCGAGTTGGGTCATGAACGCGAACTTCACGACCGTGGCACAGACGAGGAGGAACACGCCGACGAGGGCCAGGTTGCGGCCGCGCCGGTCGGTGGCAGCGTCGGTCCCGTGGCGCCGGGCGAACAGGTAATTGGCGACGGCCGAGACGACGACGAGCAGCGCGGCGGCGAGGATGTAGGTGAACAGCTGCACCCGGATCTGGCGACCCGAGCCCTCCGACCGGATGAAGAACGCCACGATCACGGCTACCAAGCCGAGGCCCACGTTGATCAACAGTGCGCCGCGAGCCGATGTGGCTGCGGCCCGGTTGGCCGCCTGCCGGAGCATCAGCAACCCGCCGATCACCGCGACGGTGAACAGCGTGGCCCGAGCAGCTTGGATCGTAGAGACGAAGCCGAGAGCGGGCAGGGCGGCGACACCTATGGGGACCAGGCACCACATCTGCTTGACCCGTCCCGCGGCGGCCAGCATCGCTACGACGCCGACGGCCGCGATGCCCATGTAGAACACGAAAAGCGAGAATCCGTCGCCGAAGAACCCCACCGACGCCTGGTCCGAGGCGTCGAGGGCGGCGGCGACGACCACGCCAACGGCGACCACGGCGACGCCGAGGCCCGCCCTGCGAACGACGCTGGGAGGCGGCATCCACGAGTCGGCGCCCGAGGCGGCCGCCTCGAAGCGCCACCTCCCGAGACCGACCACCGCCGCGAGCACCCCGACCCCGATCAACGCCCCGAACGCGGTGTTGGCTCCGGTGCCATCGGTAGCAAGCAGCGCGACGAAGCCACCGGCCGCCGCCGCCAGACCGATCACGAACAGGCCGAGCCCGCGGGGATCGAGGGCCGAACGGCGCTGGTAGGTTTGTTCGAGCACACCGATCACCGCAGCCACGAACCCGACGATGAGCAGCAGCACCCACAGCTTGTCGCGGTCGTCCCACACGTGCTCGTTGCGCACGTAGGCCTCGGCGAAGACGTTCTCCCAGAACCCGAAGCCGTCGGCCTGGTCGAGGCCCGACACCGTGACCTCGTCGGTGAAGCGCTTGGCGAAGCCGAGCTTGGCCCCGATCAGGGCGAAGAACATGCCGAGGGTGACGATGAAGCTCGGCAGCCCGGTTCGCTCCACGATGGTGCCGTTGATCCAGCCGACGAGCATGGCGAAGGCGAACGTCAGGGGAACGGCGATGTGCAGGCTGATGCCCGAGTAACCGAGGTGCGGTAGATCCTTGGAGATCAGCACGACCATGAGCCCCGTGGCGCCGGTCATGGCGCCCGAGCTGAGGTCGAACTCACCGCCGATCATCAACAGCGCTACCGCCACCGCCATGATCCCGAGCGTGGCCGCCACGTCGAGGTAGTTCTGGGTGCCGGCCGCAGTGCCGAACACGCCCCCGACCAGCCAGAAGAACATCCAGATCCCGACCGCGCCGACGAGGGCGCCGATCTCGGGGCGTACGAGGAGTCGCTGGATAGGACCCCGGAAAGCGAGCCGGTCGTCGCCCGGTTCCCCCGTGCTGTCGGGCGCGGTGCTGGCCGCGCCGGCGGCATCGTTCTCGATCGGTAGGTCAGCAACGTCGGCCATCTCGTCCCCCAAAGCTCCACCACCCCACGGCGCGGGTGGCGATTACCGAACTCCCGACGCGCCGCCGGAGTGGGCACGGTGGGCCCACCCCGGCGAACGGATCGGTCAATACATCATTGCGTGAATACTCTCAGCGGGTTCCGGCGTCGGCCAATGCGATGACCGCCGCGGCGTTCGCGGTGTCGACGAAGCCGGGGCCGGTCAGGATCGGCAGCCCGCCACCAGCGGTGTTCAAGTTGGTGGCCTGGAGGTACATCAGCACCACCGACAGGTAGCCCTGGAGGTACTGCTGCTGGTCGACGGTGAAGGCCACGACGCCCGATTCGATCTCAGCGATCAACTCTGGCGACAGGTCGAAGCCACCGATGACCAACTCGACGCCGGCGGTCTCGGCCGCGGCGATGGCCCGCAGCGGCAGGTTGGGACCGGTGCCCATGAAGCCGTCGATCTCGGGGTTGGCCTGCAAGATGGCGGCGATCGCCGCTTCCTGCTCGGTCGGATCGGCATCGAGACCGACGAACTCCGAGATCACTTCACCTTCGAACGTCTCGGCCAGACCGTCGCAACGCTCCTCGAGCGCCACGTTGGTCTGCTCCTGCCGGGCGCAGAGGATGGTCGTGACGCCGAGGTCGTTGAATCGCTCGCCCGCACCATTGCCGGCCACGATCTCGTCCTGACCGACGTGGGTGACCGCACCGAGCTCGCGGTAGTTGTTCAGACCCGAGTTCAGGGTGTACAGCGGGATGCCCGCCTCGGTGACCGCAGCGGCCGCCGCGCTCACGCCCGCGGGATCAGCCAGCGAGATCGCGATGCCGTCGGAGCCCTCGGCGATAGCCGCCTCGATGGCTTGGGACTGGGCCTGGGCGTCGTTGTTCGAGCCGATGTAGTTCACGGTGATACCGAGGTCGGCAGCAGCGTTGGCCACCGCCTTCTCGACCACGGACCAGAACACCCCGCTGTCGCCGTGGGTGACCACGTGGAACAGGAGATCCTCGCCCTGGTTCAAGTCGACATCGTCGGCGGCCGTGGTGGTGGCGCCGTCGCTCGGTGCTTCGGTGGTGTCGCCACCATCGGCGCTGTCGTCATCGTCGTCGCCGCAGGCCACGGCTACGAGGCTGAGGCTGAGCAGCAGCGCCAGCAAATACCGAGTTTTCTTCATGTGGAGTTCCCCTCTAGGTTTGGGTTGTTGTGCTGTGTATTCAGCGGTCCGGCTCGGCGAGGCAGCGGGGCCGCTCGTCGAGGTTCCGGAGGTACGCGACGCTGCGAGCAACGTCACGATCGGGGCCTTGACCGGCGGGAGGTTCCGCACCGGTGAGGGCAACATCTTGTTCGATCACGTAGAGGCCGGCATAGCCGGCGGCTTCGAGCACGTCGATGGTCTCGGCGATGGGCACGACGCCATCACCGAGCGGCGGGAACAACCCGGCTTGCACCACCTCCATCCACGAGGCGCGACGCTCGAGCCACAGGGGAGCGACCGACGCGTCGACGTCTTTCAGGTGGACCAGCCCGACCCGCGACGACCACGTCGACGCGATCTCGACCGGATCGGCGCCGCCGAGGTAGAGGTGACCGGTGTCGAGGCACAGCGCCACCGGGCTGTCGTGAAGGATCCGCTCCACCTCGCCCGCCGTCTCGATCAAGGTGTCGGCGTGGGGGTGGAGAACCTGGGTCAGCCCGGCTTCGGCCACGATCTCGCCGAGCTCGGCCAGTCCATCGACGATGTTCCGCCAGCCCTCGGCGTCGAGCTCGGGCCGCTCCCATCGGGCGGGATCGCTGACCACCGCGGTCACGAAGAACTGGGCGCCCACGCGCGCCATGGACCCGGCGATAGAACGCGCCGCGACGCGGCTGACCTCGCGGCCGGCGGGCGTGTGCAACGCGACGGCCACGAACCCGCCGATCACCGACATGGCGTGACGGTCGAGGGTCGCCGCCAGCTCGTCGGGATCCTCGGGGAGCCATCCGACCGCCCCCATCTCGGTGGAGCGAACGCCGAGCGCGGCCATCTCGCCGAGGACGCGGTCGACGGGCAGTTGCCGACCCCAGCCCGGGACTTCGCACACACCCCAGGAGATGGGTGCCGCGACGATGCGATCGGCCAGTGTCAGCATCTCCCCCTGAGGTCCCCTTGTCGCCCATTGCCCCGCCCGGCCACGACCGAGCGATTGGAGCCGCTCCAATGGTTGGAGCGCTCCAATCCTAGTAACGTGAGCCCCCGTGTCAAGCGCGACCAGACCCACGATGGACGACGTGGCCGCCGCAGCCGGTCTGTCGCGGGCTCTGGTTTCACTCGTGATGCGCGACTCACCCAAGGTGAGTCCCGCATCCCGGCAGAAGGTTCTCGACGCCGCGCGAGCGCTCGACTATCGACCCCACCTCATGGCCCGCACGCTGGCGAGCCGGCGCACCATGTTGCTCGGGGTCATGCTCGACGACCTCCACAACCCGTTCTACGCCGAGATCGCCGACGGCATCCTCGCCGCCGCGGACGCCGCCGGATACCGCGTGCTGTTCACCACGAGGAATCCCCTCGCCTCCTCCCAACGTCAAGCGCTCGACACGCTGCTCGAATTGCGCGGCGACGGCGCGGTGCTGGTCAGCCCCCGGCTTCCGGCCAAGACCGTCGAGCAAGCTGCGGCCGCGATGCCGCTGGTCGCGGTGAGCGAACCGTTGCTCACCAACCGGGTCGACACCGTCACCAACGACGAGCGTCGCGGCGCTCGCCTCATCGTCGATCACCTGGTCGACCTCGGTCACCGCGACATCGTGCACATCCACGGCGGCAAGGGTGCCGGCGCCAAGGCCCGGCGCGCCGCGTTCCTCGAGGCCGCGACGTACCACGGCATCGAGCGTCGGGCCCGCGTCGTCGAGGGGGCCTTCACCGAGGAGGCGGGCTACAGCGCCGCCGCGCGCCTCCTCGCCGACCGACGATGGCCGACCGCGATCTTCGCCGCCAACGACGCCGCCGCCGCCGGCGTGCTCGACCACCTATACGAGCGCGGCGTGAAGGTGCCCGACGAGATCTCGGTCTGCGGCTACGACAACGTGGCGCTGGCGAACATGGGCCTGCTGTCGCTCACCACCGTGGATCAACCGAGAGCGACGATGGGTCGGCTCGCGGTGACCACACTCATCGAGCGCATCGAGGGGCGCCGAAGCCGCTCCGCGCACCATGTGGTGCCGCCGACGCTGGTCGTGCGCCGCTCGACCGGCCCCGTCAAAGGCTGACCTCGCCGGCCCGAACACGCGATTCGACGACCGGGTCGCGCGCCCTCGATCTGGCGCCGGTCAACGACCGGTGGACCACGACAAGCCACACCAAGGCGACCGTGGTGAGCGCCACCTCGCTCCGCGGGAGCGCGACCGCTCCGGTGCGGTCGATGGCGATCCCGATCAGCCACGGGAACGCCAGGCTCGACAGCCCGGCCGCGCCGACGAACACCGAGGTGGCGCGCGCGTTGAGCGCCATGTGCCGGCCGATGTGGGCCATCATCATCGGGAACTGGGGGCCGACCGCCAGACCGAACAGGACCGCGGCCGGCCACACGACCGCGGCCGAACCGTCACCGGCGAGCAGCAACCAGGCCGCGGCCGCCGAACCGACCGCGCCCCATGCCAACACTGGCATGGGTCCGAGCCGACCGGCGAGAACGACCGCCAGCACCCGGCCGCTCGTGAACGCGACCCACACCGCCACGTTGAGCGCGGCGATCAGGGCCGGCGAGCCGAGGTCGATCTCCTCCCCATAGGTGTGGATCCAACCCGTGAACCCGACCTCGACGCCGACGTTCAGGACGAACCAGAGCCCGGCGGCGCCGATCACGAGCCACGGAGCGCCGCGGCGATCGTCGTCGCGGTGGGCGAGCTGGCCGGTGTGAGGCGGGGCCGCGAACCTCGACGCCGCACTCGCGACCGCCAGGCCCAGCACCCCGATACCCGAGCAGGCCAGCCACAGGTCGCCGCCGATTTCCAGCGAGACCCAGCTGATGACCGGGGCTACGAGGGCGCCCAGTCCGAAGCACAGATGCAGAGCCCCGATCACCCGGCCCACGTCGGGCCCGCGGCTCCAGACCAACATGGCGTTGCACCCAACGTCGAGTGTGGCAGCACCGAATCCGACGACGGCGAACAGCGCCGCGAGCGCGCCGAGCGATGTGGCCGCCGGGACGGCGATGAAGGCCAGGGACAGCGCTAGGAGCCCGGCGGCCAGCACGCGATGGCCGCCGCCACGGTCGTACAGGTGACCGGTCACCTGGCTGCCGGCGAGATACCCGGCCCCTTGCGCGGCGAACACCTGGCCGATCGCCGCGGTGCCCACGCCGACCTGGTCCCGGAGGGCGCTGACCGACGGGCCGACCAGCCCGATGGACATGCCGATGACGACGAAGGCGGCCAGGTACAACCATGCCGGATCGGCCCGACGGGAGTCCGGAAGGGAAGACATCGCGCCCCGAGCCTACGGGCCGGTGCCCGCCGGTCCGCTGGCGTTCTAGGGTGGGTGCCTGTGGATGGTGTGCCTGTGAACGGTGTGGCTGTGGAACCGGTGCGGCTTGCTCTCGTCGGTCTGGGGAGGATGGGGCGGGTGCACGCCGAATGTGCCCGTTCGGTCGCCGGGGTCGAGGTCGCGGTGGTGGCCGACCCGTGGGTCGAAGCTCGGCGCGCCGGAACCGACCTTCACCCGGCAGCGGTCGGCGAGCCCGACCCGATGCGCGCCGTCGTCGCGCCGGGCATCGATGCCTGCCTCATCGCCTCACCTACACCGACCCACCCGGCGCTCGTCCAAGCCGCGCTCGACGCCGGCCACCACGTTCTGTGCGAGAAGCCGCTGGCCCTCGACCCCGGCGAGGCCGAGCGCCTCGGGCGGCGCGCGGCCGACGCCGGGCTGGTTCTCCAAGTCGGGTTCTGGCGTCGCTTCTCGCCACCGTGGACCGCGGCGCACGCGGCCATCACCGCGGGCGCGATCGGGCGGCCGCTGTTCGTGCGGTTGGCCCAATGGGACGCCGACCCCCCGCCACCGTCGTTCTGCGACCCCGCCGTGAGCGGCGGCCTGGCGGTCGACTGCGGGGTGCACGAGTTCGACTTGGCCGAGTGGCTCACCGGGGCCGCCGTCACCTCCGTCCAGGCGTGGCCGCTGCCGACCGTCGATCCGGCCATCGCCGCAACCGGAGATCTCGAGAACCTGGTGACGGTCGCCCACCTCGAGGGTGGTGTCGTGGCGACGATCGACCTCTCGCGGAACGCCCGCTACGGCGACGACGTGCGCACCGAGATTCTCGGCTCCGATGGCGCGGTGTTCGTAGAGCTGCTCCCCACGAGCCGGGCGCGCATCGGTGACCGCGACGGGCTCCGAACCCTGCCGGGATCCGAAGTCGACGACGCCTTCGTAGCCGGCGTCACCGCCCAGCTCGACGCGTTCGTCCGGGCTGTTCGCGGCGAGCCCGTACCGCATGCGGGCGCCCGAGAAAGCGCCCGCGCGACGCGAGCGGGTCACCTGGCCACCGCTTCGGCCCGAGACGGCCGACCCCGACCGATCCCACACTGACCCACACTGACCCACTGACTCACAAGGAGGACCTGATGACCGCCAAGGTGGTGTTGCACCAAGACGACGTCGGCATGTGCCACGGGGCGAACGCGGCGTTCGTCGAGCTCTCGCTCCTGGGCACGATCACGTCGGGCTCGGTCATGGTGCCGTGCCCGTGGTTCGCCGAGATGGCCGACCTCGACGCGGCCCATCCCGAGCTCGACCTCGGAGTGCACATCACGTTGACCGCCGAGAAGCGGTACTACGCCTGGGGTCCGCTGACCCGGCCCGCGGCGTCGGCCGGCCTCAGCAACGACCTCGGCTCGTTCTGGCCCGACGTGGCGACCGTTCGCCGCCACGCCCACCCCGACGCCGTGGAAGCCGAGATGCGGGCCCAGGTCGATCGGGCCCTGGCGGCCGGCATCGACGTCACGCACCTCGACGCCCACATGGGCGCGGCGCTGGCACCCGAGTTCGTCGATGCCTACGTCCGCATCGGGGTCGAATACCGGTTGCCGGTGCTGCTCACCCGCCGGCTCGACGACTACGGCCCCAACAACCATCTCGTCGGCGCGACCCAGGCCGACCTCGACGGCGCCCTGGGGACCGCCGCGGAAGCCGGCATGGTGCTGTTCGACCGTGTGCTCGAATCCGAGTGGGGGACCCACGACCTGCCTGAGCCACGGCTCACGTCGCTGATCGGCGGGCTGGCCGACGGCTTGACGTTCGTGTGCCTGCACCCGAACGCGCCCGGCGAGCTCGAGTGGATCGAACCGGACTCGGCCCACATCCGCACCAACGAGTACGACCTGTTCCGCACGCCGGGCTGGCGCCACTTCGTCGACGGCCTGGCCGCCGAGCCGGTCGGAATGCGGTGGATTCGCGACGAGATGCGGGCGTCGGGTCAGGGGTGAGGCGTGTCGTCGGGTCGGGGCATCGGGGCATCGCCGGCACCTTGGACCGTCTGATCGACATCGACGCACGCACCGGTTAGCAGACCGGCGTCGGCGGACAGGCAGTACGCGATCAGGTTGGCGACCTCCCACGGCTTCACGAGCCGACCGAGGGGTCGGTTCGCTTCGGCGAGGGCCAACCAATTGTCCGGCGCACCGTCGTGGGTGATCTGGGTGATGTGCTCGGACTCGGTGTCCATCCAGCCGGGGTTCACCTGATTGACCCGGATGCCGTGACGCATCAGCGCGTAGGCCAGGTTCTTGGTCATGATCGTCAGCGCGCCCTTGGACATGGCATAGGCCGTGAGCTTGGGCTGCCCGCCGTGGCCGGTGGTCGAGCCGACATTGACGATCGAACCCGAGATGCCCTCGCGGAGCATGACCCGAACCGCCGCTTGGATGAGGAAGTACGGGCCGCGCACGTTGACGGCCATATGGGTGTCG
>CAYMJU010000176.1:0-19306 GCA_964390555.1 uncultured Acidimicrobiales bacterium
GACGAGGACGAGCAGCGCCACGCCCTGACCGAGGATCGGTGCCGCCACCCGACCGCTGAGCTTGGGCCCCCAGAACGCCAGCGCGGCGACCGAGCCGGCCACACCGGTCCAGAGGGCGAGATCGGCGACCGCGCCGTCGGCGGACGTGCCGACCAACTCGAAGGGCACGACCGCACGGACGACGCTCGCGACCGCCGCCGCGAGCAGCGCAAGGATTGTCAGTCCACCGGTCACGAGAGGGGCCGACGGCCGGAGACGGCGGCCGCCCTGGCGCAACGAGTCGGCCCACCCCCCGAGCGACATGAGGACCGGCACGATGATCGCCACACCGACGACGTAGTAAAGGAACTCGTCGGTGCTCGGCTGCTGGCCCGGCGTCTCGAATGCCACCCGAGCGAAACCTCCGAAGCCGAGAACGCCGAACAGCGCGGCGGCACCGAGCAGGATCTCATAGAGCTTCTGGCGGGTTCGGGCGGCCACTGGCACGATCTCGCCGATCACGCCCAGGACCGGCAACACGTAAAGGAACACCTGCGGCGCGGACACCGCCCACGAGACCTCGCCGTAGATGGCGTCCTCGATGCCGAACGCGATCGGGGCCCGGCCCCGGAGATCGACGTAGGCGACCAGCAGGTCGCCGGCCAGGATCGGTAGCGACAACAACAGCAGGCTCGACCACACGAGCGACGTCCACGACAGAAGCGGAACCCGGTGCAGGCTCATGCCAGCGCACCGGAGCGCGACCACGGTGGTCGCCACGCAGACCAGTCCGAGCCCCAGCGCCACGATCACCGTGATCAGTCCGGCGACGGACAGGGCCACCGAATCGGAGTTCGTTCCCTCTACCGAGCCGCCGAGCCCGCCGTCGGCCGCCCAGCTGGCGATCACGATACCGGCGCCGACCAACCACATCCAGAAACTCGCCGCAGCGGCACGCGGGAACGCAACAGCGGGCGAACCAACCTGCATGGGGGTGACAGCCAGCGCCAACCCCGTGAAGAACGGCACGACGACCAGGAACACCAGGCCGAACTGATACAGCGACGACGCTTGGGCGAGAGCGTCGAAGGTGTCGAACAGGGCGAGGTCGTCGAGGTTCATGCCCTCGATACCGACGACCGCTCCGACGGTCGCCACGAGGACCAGGAGCACCGTCGAGAACCCCATGTACAGACGGCCGACCACCTTGTGGTCGCTCGTCGTGATGAGGTGGTGCAGCCAGGCCGGGTCGGCCGACGGCGCCGACGCCGTGGCGGGGGGCGATACTTCCGTGAGGGTCATTGGTGATGTGGTTCCTCGGCGCGGCGGGCGCAAGCGACATGGTGCGACCCGACGGCCGGCGCCTGGTCACGGGCGGACACGTTATCTTCCCCCGATCCGGGCATCGAACCGGGCGATGCTCTCACCAGCCGCTCCGCAACAATTCGTCGGCGGCCATGGCCCCGAACAGGACGGTCACATAGGTGATCGAGTAACCGAACACCCGCATGGCGAGCGCCGGAGTCGGCCGGCGGAGCAGGTCGACCGCCAACCAGGTGAACCCGGCGCCGAGGGCAACGGCGACAACGAGATAGAGCCAACCCATGCCGGCTACCGGGCCGAACAGCAGCGTCAACGCCCACAGGGCGACGGTATAGACGAGTATCTGGCGCCCGACGGTTCGCAGCGACGCCACGGCGGGGAGCATGGGAACTGCGGCGGCCCGGTAGTCGTCGCGATAGCGGATGGCCAGAGCCCAGAAGTGCGGCGGGGTCCATAGGAAGATGACCGCGAACAACACCACCGGCGGCCAGTCGAGGGAATTGGTGACCGCCGACCAACCGATCAGGACCGGCGCCGCCCCGGCCGCTCCACCGATCACGATGTTGCTGGTGGACCTCCGCTTCAGCCAGAGCGTGTAGACGAACACGTAGAACAGACACGCCCCGACGGCGAGCAGGGCGCTGAGCAGGTTGACGAAGATCCACAGCCAGCCGAACGCGACCGCCTCGAGCGTGACCGCGAACACGAGGGCTTCGCGTGGTTTGACGAGGCCGGTGACGAGCGGACGCTTTCGGGTGCGCTCCATCAGCCGGTCGATGTCGCGGTCGACGTACATGTTGATGGCGTTGGCGCCGCCTGCCGACATCGTTCCGCCGATCACCGTGGCGACCATCAGCCAGATCGAGGGCAGGCCTTCGTCGGCGACCACCATGGTCGGAACCGTCGTGATCAACAACAACTCGATGATGCGCGGCTTCGTGAGGGCCACGAAACCGGCCACACGGGCGCGGTGGGTCAGTCGAACCGGCTGGAGCATCGACGTCAGGCTACGGGTCCACCCGACCGGGAGCCAATGCCGCCCGTTGGTGCTCGGCGAGGCGCTCGGTAGCGTCGCGCGGCATGGAGCCGGCGACCTACCGCACGGTCACGCTTGTCTCGGTGTGGCTGCTGGCGACCATCATCGTGACCGGCGCCCTCGTGCGCCTGACGGGTTCGGGTCTCGGATGCTCGGACTGGCCGACCTGCGAGGACCGCTCCCTGATCGGCGACTACGGCTACCACGGCTGGGTCGAGTACGCGAACCGGATGGTCACGGGTCTGGTGTCGGCGATCGTGATCCTCGCCGTGCTCGGCTCGCTGCGGCGACGGCCGCGCCGGCGCGATCTCATCGGCTGGTCGGCCGGACTGGTGGTCGGCGTGTTGGCCCAGATCCTGCTCGGCGCGGCGGTGGTGTACCTCGACCTCTACCCCCGGATCGTGATCGGCCACTTCCTCGTGTCGCTGGTGCTGGTGTGGAACGCGGTAGTGCTCCACCATCGGTCCGGGTGGCCCGACGCGACCCCGACGCTGCCGGTGCCGATCGCGGTGGTGGGTCACGCTCGTTTGATGGGGTTGGCCACGATCGCGGTGATCGTGAGCGGCACGATCGTCACCGGCTCGGGACCGCACACCGGCAGCCTCGACGTCGACGAGCCCATCGATCGGCTGCCGTTCGACCTTCCCGACGTCGCTCGGATCCATAGCGCGCTCGTCTGGGTCCTCCTCATCGGCACCGTGGCCCTGCGCGGGCGAGTGCGGCGGTTCGGATCCCTCGCGACCCGCCCCGTCGACCACGTGCTAGCGGTGCTCGTCGCCCAGGGCGCACTCGGGTACACCCAATACGCCCTCGACGTCCCCATCGGGCTCGTCGCTCTGCACATCGTGGGTGCCGTAGCCTTGTGGACCGCGATGGTCCGACTTCAGCTCCGGCTCGTGGCCGACCATCGCCGGCTCGAGGCTCCGGCCGAACCGCCTACCACGGTGACCGTCTGACATGCCCGTCACCGCGCCTCTCGAAGTCGAGTCCCCCACCTCCGACACCGTCGATGACCCCGACGTGCCGTGGATCGTCCTGGTCTGGAACGACCCCATCAACCTCATGAGCTACGTGACCTGGGTCTTCCAGAAGCTGTTCGGCTACTCCAGGGAGAAGGCCGAGGAGTTGATGCTCGACGTGCACCACAAGGGTCGAGCGGTCGTCTCGAACGGCAGTCGCGAGCAGGCCGAGCTCGACGTGTTCCGCCTGCACGAGCACGGCCTCTGGGCGACCATGCAGAAAGATCGGTGACGTGAGCGCCTTGTTTCGGGTCACCGGTTCCGGCTTCAGCGTGGACCTTCCCGACCATGTGCGGGGACTGCTCGGCCACGTCATCGACGAGCTCCGCGACGTCGTGCTGCTCGGCGAGGCCGACGCCGTCCGCCGCTTGTACCCACCCGCCTACGCCGACGACACCGAGCGCGAGCGCGAGTACCAGGCGCTGGTCCACGATGACCTGCTCGCCCGCCGTCTCAACACGCTCGATACGGTCGAGTCGACGCTCGACGCGGCCGAGCTGACACCCGATCAGCTCGAAGCGTGGATCGGCGTCGTCAACGACGCCCGGCTGGTGCTCGGGACCCGGCTCGACATGGTCGAAGGTCATCTAGGCGTCCCCCGTGACCACCCCGACGCCACCGCCCACGCCGTCTACGAGCTGCTCACCCTCGTGCTCGCCGAAGCCATCGACGCCCTCCAGCCCTGATCACGGCCCGGCGAGCGGAACCAGCGGAGAGGAGCCCGTGGCGACGGGGGCGGCAACCCAGCCGACGGTGTCGACCCCGGTGTGCGCGGCGACACTAGGGCCCACCCGATACTCGACCAGCTCGGCGACCATCTCGATCGCCTCGACCCGCCGGCGGATCTCCACCACGAGCCGACGGGTCGACGGATGCGCCAGACACACCCCCACCCGCAGCGGATCGGTCGCCGCCTCGAGCCGCGCGACGACGATGTCGACCAGCTCGTCGGCGTCGCGGGCGGAGCCCACGACCTGGAGATCCGCGATCGTCCCGCCGAGAACCGGTATCTCGACGGCACCGAGCGCAACCGAGGCGGCATCGAGCACATCCGCCGAGAAGCGGCCAGAGCGTCGGGCCAGGTCGATCCCGCCGAGCGAGAACGCAGTGAGAACACGGGAACCGCACCGCTCGGCGACCGCGGCCGTCTCGTCGAGCGTGCCGCCAGAGGCGACGACGTCGGCCGCCGCCCAAACGGCGAGGCCCGTTCCGAACGACGCGGTTCCCGAGTCGACGACCCGGACCACCACGCGTGGGTACCGTTCCATCAACATCGCCGCCGCAAGCCGGGCGGCGTTGACCGAGCCCGACACGTCGGAACCCACGTGTATCGAGCAGATGGCGAGCGCTCCCGACCGGGCGGCGCTCTCGTAAGCCGCGAGAAGCTCGCCGGGCGAGGGCTGCGTGGTCGACACCGGCCCGACCCCCGAATCGACGAGCGTGCAAAACCCGTCGGCGTCGAGATCGACGCCCTCGCGGTACGAGCGGTCGCCAACGGTCACCGTGATCGGGACCACCGACACCCCGAGACCGACGACGAGTTCGGGTGGCAGTTGTGCGGCCGAGTCGGTCACGATCGCGACCGGTGACGGATTCACGGCGCGGCCACCGCCCCTGCTCGTCGAGCGCCGGCGAGCATACGGCCGACGACGACCCCAGCGCCGACCGCTGCGGACACCGGCAGCGACGCGGTGGCCCGGCCGCGCCCGGTCGGCCAAGCTCGCCGCCACGCCAGCACACTGGCCACCACCCACGTCGATGACGACGCGACCATCGACGCGATCGTGCGATAGCGGCCGGGCCACAACTTGACGACCGCGGCCGCTACCGCGACGTCGACTGGGAAGAACGCCGGGAACGTGGCCAGCACCTGGCCGCCGCTCGTGCCCACGCCCTTGCCGCCCCGACCCCGGGACCAGACCGGGAAGCAGTGCCCGACCACGCTCGCCGCCGCCCCCAGGTTCGCGCCCGCGGCCCCGGCGACCGCCCGCCCGACCTCAGCCGCCGCGGCGCCTTTGGCCACGTCGATCGCCGTCACGGCCGCACCCCACCTCGAGCCGAGGGTCTTGGCCACGTTCAAACCGCCCGGATTCCCGCTGCCGCTCGACCGAAGGTCGACCGGCGCTCCGCGTCTCGCCAACCGACCCGCCAAGTAGGCGGTCGGGAACGTGCCGAGCCCGTACCCGGCCACGATCGCAGCCGTTGTACGGGCGGCACAACGGTGTCGGCGGACTGGTTCCATGAGCCCGAACCTACAACCCGCGGAATCGGCCTCGACCGCTGCTACAAAGGACGGTCGACGTCACACGGCGCCGAGCCCCCATCGTTCAGAGGCCTAGGACACCGCCCTTTCAAGGCGACAACACGGGTTCGAATCCCGTTGGGGGTGCTAGGAACGCGCGCCACTAGGTGAACGTTCGACGTCTGATCGGTCTCGCTCGCCTGCTAGCGCAGTCGAGAAATGCAACTGTCACATTGGAGGGCTCGCCTATCGGCTCGCCCTCTAAGGGAATCTCGGGAATCTCCGGTCGCTTGTGCGGGCGGGGCCGCTACCCTAGCGTCTCGTCGCTCTGGGCAACCGGAGTCAACTGGTCCCGTGGTGCAGCTTGGAGTGCATGCCGGCCTGTCAAGCCGGAGGTCGCGGGTTCAAATCCCGTCGGGACCGCTACCGCCTTGCCCAGAATCGCGCTGGGCGACCGCGGCGCCCTGGTCGGGTAGCTCAGTAGGCAGAGCGACCGCCTGAAAAGCGGTAGGTCACCGGATCGACGCCGGTCCCGACCACAACTGACAATGTGGCTCATCAGGGGCGGTTTCTTGTCCTACGTAGCCCACGTCGCCGGTCCTCCTCTGTGTCGCCCAGCTGAGCTGGCAAGACGCCGACACCGAGCCGGCTCCGCGTGCGGGGCGACCGCCGCTGGGACGGACAGATCGAGGGGAGACGACATGCCGATTCGCGTGGTGCAGTGGACGACGGGCAACGTCGGCAAGGAGTCGGTGAAGGCCATCGCTGCCAACCCGACCCTCGAGCTCGTCGGGTGCTTCGCCTGGTCCCCTGAGAAGTCCGGCGTCGACGTCGGCGAGCTGGTCGGCATCGGTGCCCTCGGCGTGGCTGCGACGAACGACGTCGATGCCCTGCTGGCGCTCAAGCCCGACTGCGTCGTCTACAACCCGATGTGGCCGTCGGTCGACGAGCTCGTCCGCATCCTGGAGGCGGGCGTCAACGTGGTCGCCACCGCGGCGTTCATCACCGGCACCAACTTCGGAGCGGGCCGGGACCGGATCGTCGACGCCTGCACCCGAGGGGGTTCGTCCCTGCTGGGTACCGGCATCAGCCCGGGGTTCGCCGAGCTGGTCGCCATCACCATCGCCGGGATCTGCAGCCGGGTCGACAAGGTCATCGTCTGCGAGACGGCCGACACCACGTTCTACGACTCCCCTGACACCGAGCGCGTCGCCGGGTTCGGCCGTCCGATCGACGACCCGAACCTCGCCGACATGGCTCGCTCCGGCACGGCGGTGTTCGGCGAGGCCGTCGCCATGGTCGCCGACGCCCTCGGTGTCGAGCTCGACGAGGTCGTCTGCGTGTCCGAGTTCGCCCAGACCACCGAGGACCTCGTGATGGCCTCGTGGACGATCCCGGCCGGTCACGTCGCCGGCGTCGCCGCCAGCTGGCAGGGGCGGATCGGCGGCCGCACCATCATCGACCTCAACGTCCGGTGGAAGAAGGGCGCCACGCTCGACCCCGACTGGATCATCGAGAAGGACGGTTGGGTGATCACCGTCGAGGGTCTGCCCATCGTCACCGCCAGCCTCGACTTCCTCCCGCCGCCAGACTTCGAGGCCGAGACGATCGAGGAGTTCATGACGATCGGGCACATCATCACCGCCGTGCCTGCGCTCAACGCCATCCCGGCCGTCGTCGCCGCAGCACCCGGCATCGTCACCTACGCCAGCCTCGACTTCCCCCTCCCCCGCGGTTGGGTCCGAGCCTGATCCAGCCGTTCCCGGCTGGGTAGACGAGGCCGATCTGGGTGCGGACGTCCTCCATCGCCGTTGCCAGGGCGATGGTGTCGCTGTGGGGCACGGTCGGGCTCTCGGTGAGGCCGGCGGCGAGGCAGCGGTGGACCGTTCGGGGAAGTCGCGAGCGTGGTCGTGCGGCGCCTTGTGCTTGAGCCGCACCTCGGTGGGCTCGTCCATCACGTATGTCCCGAGCTCGCCGCATGCATAGCGGAGATCTCGGCTGATGGGGTTGCGCTCTTATGTCAGCGCACGGGGGCGGCGAGGAGCAGCGTGAGTAGCTCGTCGTGGTGATCGGCGACCACATCGGCCTCATCGAGGTCATCGATGTCCTCGATGTGATCGTCGCCGCGATCGTCGTAGAGGCCGCGGTAGCGCACCGAGAGCATGCCCCGCGCCCGCGACCCAGCGACGTCGGTCCGGCGCCGGTCGCCGATGTGCGCGGCATCGCCCGCCCGATCTACACCCATCGCCACCAGTGCGTCAGCAAACATCTCGCCCGCCGGCTTGTAGACCCCAACCTGGTCGGACCATGTGAGATGATCGAAGAACTCGAGTAGGCCGAGGCGCTCGAGATACTCGATCAACACGTCGCTCGGGGTGAGACCGACGTCGCAGATGACGGCCAGCTTTACGCCGGCCGCCGCGAGGCCCGCGAGCAGCTCTACCGCGCCAGGCGCCACGGCAACCGACGCACGCCGTGATGCGGCTAGCCAAGCAGTGGTCAGCGCCGGCGCGAGATCGAGATCGAGGCCGAGCAGCTCGCAGGTCTCGCGCACAGCATCGGGTACGCCGTATTGGGTGTTCGAGCACCAGCAATCGTTGAAGCGCTCGCCGACCCGATCGAACACGGCGTCGAGCACCGACTCGTCGACCGGATGGCCGGCACACGCGAGCACCTCGCCAAAGCTCCCGACCCGGTCGATCCGCAACGCCGACTGGTCGGCGTGAACGAGGGTCTCCCAGAAGTCGAACGTTACCGCGCGCACAGTGACCGTGACGCTAGCGAAGAATCTCGACGTTTCCCGTACCCGGAATCAACTCGCCGACCACCGCCGCGTCGTGAGCGGCGTCCTGGAGCAGGGCGACGATCCCCGGCGCGGCGTCGGGACTGACGGCCAGCACCATGCCGAGCCCCATGTTGAACACCCGGTACATCTCGTCGTCGACGACCCGCCCGACCGCGGCGATCTCGTCCATGATCCGAGGGCGCCGCCAGCGCGCCGGATCGACGCGCGCCGTCAACGTGTCGGGCAGCACACGGGGCAGGTTTCCCGGAAGACCCCCGCCGGTGATGTGCGCTACGGCATGGACCCCGCCCGCGGCGATCGCCGCCAGTACGGCCGGCGCATAGATCAGCGACGGATCGAGCAGCTCGTCGGCGAGCGTGCGGTCACTCCCGGTCCACGCCGGTCCGTCGAGCGGGCGACCGGCGACGTCGAGCAGCACCCGTCGCGCCAGGGAGAAGCCGTTGGACCGGAGATTCGGTGAACTCACGCCCACGAGCAGATCGCCGGGCTGGGCCGCGGAGCCGTCGATCAGCCGATCCGCAGGAACGGCCCCGACCGCGAATCCGGCCAGGTCGAACTGACCGTCGGGCAAGACCCCCGGATGCTCGGCCATCTCGCCGCCGAGCAGAGCACATCCCGCGATCCGGCATCCGGCGGCGATCCCGCTCACCAACGCCTGGGCCATCTCGGGGACGAGCCGTCCGACGAGCAGATAGTCGAGCATGAACAGCGGCTCGGCTCCCTGACACACGAGGTCATCGACGCACATCGCGACGAGGTCGAGGCCGATCGTGTCGTAGCGGCCAGTCGCCGCCGCGACCTCTGCCTTGGTGCCCACGCCATCGGTCGTCGCCACCAGTAGTTGGCCGGCGCGACCGGCGGCGACGGGATCGAACAATCCCCCGAAGCCCCCGATCCCCCCCACGACCCCCGGACGCATCGTCGACCCCACCGCGTCGGCGATTCGGTGCACGGCCCGTTCGCCGGCCTCTATGTCGACGCCCGCACCCGCATAGGTCGAACCGGAGGACTCCATCCCCGAGCGGGAGGCCGGCACCGTCACGGCCGGCGGGCCCGCGGATCGAGCTCGAGGACCGACTTCGTCAGCTCGACGGGCACCTCCACGGGATACCGGCCGGTCAGGCATGCCGTGCAAAATCCGGCCGGACGGGCTCCGGTCGCATCGAGCAAACGGTCGTGATCGAGATACGCCAGGCTGTCGACGGCCAGGTAGTCGCGGATCTCGTCGACCGACAACCGCGCGGCCAGCAGCTCACCGGTGGTGCCGGTGTCCATGCCGTAGAAGCACGGCCAGCGATACGGGGGCGACGACACCCGCATGTGGATCTCCCGGGCCCCCGCCGAGCGCAACATGCCGACGATGGCCCGGGTCGTCGTCCCCCGAACGATCGAATCGTCGACCACGACGAGCCGATTGCCTTCGATCGAGTCACGCAGCGGGTTCAGCTTCATGCGCACACCCAGCGAGCGCAGTTCCTGGTTGGGGGCGATGAACGTCCGCCCGATGTAGCGGTTCTTCACGAGCCCCTGCGCGTATGGGATCCCGCTTCGGCGCGCGTATCCCTCGGCGGCGGGTATCCCCGATTCGGGCACGCCCATCACCAAGTCGGCCTCGACGGGCGCCTGCTCGGCCAGATGCTCGCCCATGCGCACGCGGGCGTGGTGCACGCTCTGCCCGTACAAGGTGGAATCGGGCCGGGCGAAGTAGACGAACTCGAACACGCACAGCGAACGCTGTTCGGCGTCGGGGGCGAACGGTCGGATCGAACGGACGCCCGTGGCCGAGATCACGACCATCTCGCCGGCTTCGATCTCGCGAACCAGCTCGGCGCCGACCACGTCGAGGGCCGCCGTCTCCGACGCCAGGACGAAGCCGCCGTCGAGCCGGCCGAGGCACAGCGGACGGAAGCCGTGCGGATCCCGTACGCCGATCAGTTGGGACTGATCGCACAGCACGAACGAGAAAGCCCCGCGCAGCCGAGGCAACACCCTGGCCAGGGCCTCCTCGAGCTCGCGTCCGTCGCTGCGGTGGTCCCGGGAGTGGCCGGTGAGCTCGGCCACGACAAGCTCGGCGACGAGGTCGCTGTCGCTCGTGACCATCCCCGGCAACATGCCGGCGACGTCGGCCAGCTCGGCCGTATTCACCAGATTGCCGTTGTGCCCGAGCGCGAACTCACGGTCACCGACCCCGCGGTACACCGGTTGGGCATTGCGCCAGGTCGACGAGCCGGTAGTGCTGTATCGGGTGTGACCTACGGCGAGATGGCCCGGCAGCGCGGCGAGCTTTCGATCGTCGAAGACCGTCGACACGAGGCCCATGTCCTTCATGACGGTCAGCGAGCGGCCGTCGCTGACGGCCATGCCAGCCGACTCCTGGCCGCGATGCTGGAGGGCGTAGAGCCCGAGGTAGGTCAGGTGCGATGCCGGCTTACCCGGCGCGTAGACGCCGAACACACCGCAGGCTTCACCCGGCTTGTCATCGCCGCCGTCGACCGCGTCGGGGTAGCCATCGACACTCATGGAACGCTCCGACCGAGGGCGGCGGGCAGCCGATCGGTCGCGGCACTCGTGAGCTCGTCGAGAGAGACGTCGAGCAGGCCCTTGACGCTCACCCGGTCTCCACCGACCAGACCCATGCGCACGGCGGGGACGTCGCTCTCGGCGGCCACGCGCTCGACGGTGCTCAGCTGATCGGGTGACACCGTCACGACGCAGCGCGACGGGCCCTCGGCGAACAGATCGATGTGGTCGTGGATGCGAGCCAAGGTCATGCCGAGACCTCCCGCAACCGCCATCTCGGCCAGCGCCTGGCCGAGACCTCCGTCGGCGATGTCGTGCACGGCGGTGACGAGACCGCCCGAGACCAGCCGCCGCACCAGTTCGATGACCCGGGCGTGCATCGCGAAGTCGACGGGCTCGATCACGCCGCCGCGAAATCCGGCGCTGTACGCCACGCTCGAGCCGGCGAGCGATCGTGACCAGGGCCCGAACATCACCAGCCGGTCGCCGCTGCTCGCGCCTCCCGGACCGGGGGGTATGTCGTCGAGACGATCGACGAGGCCTAGAACACCGATGACCGGTGTCGGGTCGATGTCGACGCCTTGTGACTCGTTGTAGAGGCTGACGTTGCCGCCGACAACGGGGATCGCGAGCGCGCGGCACGCCTCGGCCATACCGTCGATCGCCTCGGAGAGTTGCCACATGACCTCGGGATGTTCCGGGTTCCCGAAGTTGAGGTTGTTCACCACGGCCAGGGGCCGAGCCCCCACACACGCCACGTTCAGGCAGGCCTCGGCGACGAGACGGGCGGTGCCGTTCCTCGGGTCGACTGCGCACCACCGGTGGTTTCCATCGACGCTCAGGGCCATCCCCCGGCCGGTGTCAGCGCCGGTGACCGGGTGCTTGAGCCGGAGCAACGTGGCGTCGCTACCCGGCCCGACGACGGTGTTGCAGAAAAGCATGTGGTCGTACTGCGACGAGATCCACGTGGTGTCGGCGAGCATCGACGCCAGCACCTCGGCGACGGGACGGTCGAGAACGAGGGCTTCCGGATCGAGCCGGGCCGACCGGTCAGGTTCGACCCGAGGCCGGTCGTAGTTCGGCGCGGCGTCGTGCAGCGACGCGGCCGGTACCGACGCGAGAATCGGGCCGTCGAAGCCGTCTAACACACGGAGGTCCCGGCTAGCCGTCACCCGACCGACGACAGTCGCGGTGACCTCCCACCGGTCGCATAGCTCGATGACCCGGTCGAGGCCATCGGGGGCGACGATCGCCAACATTCGCTCCTGGGATTCGCTCGTCATCACCTCGACCGGCGACATCCCCGGCTCACGCCGCGGCACAGCGCTCACGTCGACGTCCATGCCAACTCCGCCGCGAGACGCTGTCTCGCTCGTGGCGCAGGTCAAGCCGGCACCTCCGAGGTCCTGGATCCCGACCACCAGGCCCTCGTCGAGCAGCGCCAGACAGGCCTCGATCAACCGCTTCTCCTCGAACGGATCGCCCACCTGGACCGAAGGCCGCTTGGCCGAGTCGTCACCGCCGAACCCCGCCGACGCCAAGACGCTGACCCCGCCGATTCCATCGCGACCCGTGTGCGACCCGAGCAGTACGGCCAGGTTCCCGACCCCGGTCGCTCGGCCGAGCACCAGTCGATCGACCGGCAGCAACCCGAGACACAGCACGTTGACGAGTGGGTTGCCGGTGAACGTAGGGTCGAACACGGTCTCGCCGCCTACGGTGGGGACACCAACCGCGTTGCCGTAACCAGCAATGCCACGCACGACGCCCTCGGCGATCCAGCGGCTGCGGGCATCGTCGAGCGGGCCGAAACGCAGCGCGTCCATCAAGGCCACCGGACGCGCACCCATGGTGAAGATGTCGCGGATTATGCCGCCCACGCCGGTCGCTGCACCCTGGACCGGCTCGATGGCGCTCGGGTGGTTGTGGCTCTCGATACGAATTGCCGCGGCGATCCCGCCGCCGAGGTCGACGACGCCCGCGTTCTCTCCCGGTCCCACCAGCACCCACGGAGCCTCGGTCGGCAACCGGCCCAGGTGGCGGCGCGACGACTTGTACGAGCAGTGCTCCGACCACATCACGCTGTACATCGCCAGCTCGAGGTCGTTGGGCCATCGCCCCAGGATTGCCGCTATGTCCCCGGCTTCGTCGTCGGTCAGGCCCAGGGCTCGGTGAAGCGACGGGTCATGCACTACCGAGACGCTACCGCCGCTCGCTTGCGCTGTCTCTCACCGCGAACGGGTGGGTGACCCCATAGGACGGGTTAATGTCCAAGGTCTGGCGCCGCCAACCGCCGCATCGAAGGATCATGTTCGGCACATGTTGGGCATATCCCGTCGGGCCGGTTACAATCCTTTCGGGCAATAACCGGGCAGCGGAGTCATTCGTCATAACTAGGAGAAAGCCACTATGGCTAACAATTCACCGATGAGCGACTCACACAAAGCGGCGCTGGCCGTCGGCCGGCAAGAGGGCAAGGCCGTTCGCGCCTATCTCGAAGCTTTCGAGGCGAACAAGCCCAAGCGAGGCCGCAAGCGGACCTCTGATACGGTAAGCAAGAGATTGGACGCGATCGATGCCGAGATGGCCGCGGCCGGTGGCATCGACCGTTTGTTGCTCGTGCAGGAGCGTCTCGATCTCCAGGCCGAACTGAAGGCGATGGGGCAAACGGTCGACATGGGTGCTCTAGAGGCCGCCTTCGTCGATGCCGCCAAGGGATACGGCGAGCGCAAGGGAATCAGCCTCGCGGCTTGGCGCGAGATCGGTATCCCCGCGGAGCTACTCCAGCGCGCGGGAATCAGCCGTCGCGGCTGACCGTTGCCCCGGCGGCGTCGAGCAGCGATCCGAGCAGCGCGGCGCCGTCGGTGCTTCCGAGTAGTCGATTGCATGCCCTCTCGGGGTGCGGCATCAGGCCGACCACGTTGCGCCCCTCGTTACAGATGGCCGCGATGTCGCCCATAGACCCATTGGGGTTGTCGACGTACGTCAGCACGATCCGATCGTCGGCTCTAAGCATGGCCAACGTGGCCGCGTCGCAGGTGTAGTTGCCTTCGAAGTGATTGATCGGGATCTGCACCACGTCACCAGCAGTGGCTCGTGACGACAACACCGACGCCGTAGATGCCACGCGGAGTTCCGCCATTCGGCATATGAACGCCAGACCCCGGTTTTTCTGAAGCGCGCCAGGGAGCATGCGAGCTTCGGTCAGCACCTGGAAGCCATTGCAGATCCCGATCACCGGTCCGCCGGAACGGGCGAACTCGTTCACCGCGGACATGACCGGCGAAAACCGGGCGATGGCGCCGGGTCGAAGGTAGTCGCCGTGAGCGAACCCGCCGGGCAGCACGACGGCATCCACACTGCTCAGGTCGCGATCGCCGTGCCACAACTCGATCCCTAGACCTCCAAGGGAATCGACGGCTTCGACGACGTCTTGATCACAGTTGGTCCCCGGGAAGACGACCACCCCGATCCGTGGGCTCATCGCTCAGGCCTCGCCGTGGAGCGCAGCCCACTCTCGATCAGCCCACTCTCGATCAACATGGTCTGACCACGACGTCGCCTCGTTCGATGACCGGGTTGGTGAGGAACTCGTCGACCATCCGACGGCACACGCTCTCGGCGGCCTGCTGGCTGTCGGCGTCGATCAGGAAACGGATTCGCTTGCCGACCCGGACTCTGCTCACGCCGGTGAAGCCCACCGCGGGCAGAGACCGCTCGACGGTGAGACCCTCGGGCTCGGCGATCCCGTCGTGGACCCAGACGTCGATGTCGACTTCGAACTGCATGTCGCTCATGCTCCCATGTCAACCGGGCCAATCGGCGAAACGGAGCCCAGTCAATCGTTCGTATACGTCGAGGTAGCGCCGGCGCGTCGCCTCGACCACCTCGGGCGGAAGCGGGGGCGGCGGCGGCACCTTGTCCCAGCCCGTTCGTTCCAAGTGGTCTCGCACAGGCTGCTTGTCGAAGCTGACCGGAGTGGTGCCCGGCGTCCAAGTCGCGGCATCCCACAAGCGCGAGGAGTCCGGCGTGAGGATCTCGTCGGCGACGACGACGTCTCCGTCGATGATGCCCAGCTCGAACTTGGTGTCGGCCAGCAGGATCCCGCGAGCGGCGGCCCGCTGTGCCGCCCGGTCGAAGATGGCCAGGGACAGTTCGGCAGCCGTTGCGAGGACCGCCTCGCCGACGAGCGCCCGTGCATCGTCGGTTCTGATGTTCAGATCATGGCCCTCGGCCGCCTTCGTCGACGGAGTGAATCGCGGCTCCGGAAGAGCTTGGGCCTCGACCATCCCCGCTGGTGCTGGTTCGCCGTGGATCGTGCCCGACGCCCGGTACTCCTTCCAGGCCGAACCGGCCAGGTAACCGCGGACGATGCACTCGATCGGCAACATGTCGGCCCGGCGGACGATCATGATCCGACCCTGGTGGCCTGCCCGACGACACGAGACCGGAAGGTCGGCGATGTCGGTCGACACCAGATGGCTCGGGGCGACGTCGGCCAGCTCGGCGAACCAGGCGGCAGACATGGCCGTCAGGATTCGGCCCTTGTCGGGCACCTCCTCGGCCATCACGACGTCGAAGGCCGACAGCCGATCCGTCGCCACCATCACCAGGTGACGGGCGTCGAGTTCATAGACGTCGCGGACCTTGCCGCGGTGCACGAACGGGAGAGGAAGCCAGTTCGGTTCGGTCACGGTCTGATGCCGGCTCAGAGGATCGCGGCAGGCTTGTACGAGGCCGCCGCAGGATCGGCGGCCACCAACACGCTCGCGCGACGAACGAGATCGCGAACCTGGCGACTGGCCCGACCGGCGAAACGAAGCGGATCGGCCATCACTTTGTCGAGGGCGTCTCGGTCGAGCGGGAACCGTGGATCGCCAGCAAGTCGGTCGAGCAGGTCGTTGCGTTCCGCACCGCCGTCTCGCATCCGCAGGGCTACGGCGACGGCGTGTTCGAGGATCAGCTCGTGGGCTTCCTCGCGGCCCATGCCGGCGCGCGTGGCCTCGGTCAGCAACCGGGTCGTGGCCAGGAATGGGAGGTAGCGCCGAAGCTCACGGTGGATCACCGTGCGATGCGGCCCGAAATCGTCGACCACGGTGAGGAACGTCTCGAACAACCCGTCGATGGCGAAGAAGGCGTCGGGCATCACGACCCGGCGCACGACCGAGCAGCTGACATCGCCCTCAGACCACTGGTCGCCGACCAGCCCGGCAGCCATCGAGACGTGACCGGCCAGCACGTGGACGAGGCCGCATATCCGCTCGCAGGATCGGGCGTTCATCTTGTGCGGCATGGCTGACGAGCCGACCTGTCCGGGCCGGAAGCCCTCGGTGGCCAGCTCGTGCCCGGCCATGAGCCGCACGCTGGTTGCGAAGTTGCCGGGCGCGGACGCGACCTGGAGCAGCGTGGCCACCACCTCGAAATCGAGCGATCGCGGATACACCTGGCCGACCGACCCGAGTACCCGGCCGAAGCCGAGGTGAGCGGCTATCCGGGACTCGAACTCCTCCACCTTGGCGTCGTCGCCGTCGAAGAGGTCGAGTAGATCCTGCTGCGTGCCCACGGGTCCCTTGATGCCTCTGAGAGGATAGGCAGCCTCGACCGACGCGAGCCGGTCATGGGCGTGGAGCAACTCTTCGGCGACGGCGCTCAGCCGCTTCCCCAACGTGGTCACCTGCGCCGGCACGTTGTGCGTTCGGCCGGCGATCGCCAACTCCTCGTACTCGAATGCTCGCTCGGCCAGGCGGGCGAGCGCGGCGACGACTCGCCGCCGCACGAGCCGAAGCGATTGCAGGATCTGTAGCTGCTCGACGTTCTCGGTGATGTCCCGGCTGGTCATTCCTCGGTGGATCACCTGGTGCCCGGCGAGGGCACAGAACTCGTCGATGCGAGCCTTGACGTCGTGGCGGGTGATGCGCTCACGAGCGGCGATCGATTCGAGGTCGACCACATCGATCACCCGTCGATGGTCGTCGATCACTTCGGCCGCAACGGCGGAGCCGAGGTCGCTTTGCGCCTCGAGGATCGCGACCCACAGCCGACGTTCCAGCACCACCTTGTGGGCGGGATGCCATAGCTCCCGCATGCCGCGGCTCGCATAGCGACCCGCGAGGACGTTCTCGTGCGTCGTCACGCGTGGCTCCCGTCACGTTCCGGTGGTCGGATCGTCGCCGTTCGTAGGCCGTTCGGCCCCGACAACCGGGCCGATCGAGCTGTTCTGGTCAAGCGAACACCACCATGAGCCGACATCTCCATGACAACCCTACCGATCACAATCGAGGAGTCCCGGTGCCACTGCAGATCTCAGGTCGCTGCGTAGCTCACAGCAACGAGATGGCGACCGACCTCTGCGCGACGTGCGGGGATGAGTATTGCGCTGGTTGCCTCGTCGGGACCATGTCGAGCCGGCGATCGTTGTGCGTGGGCTGCGCCCTAGCCGCGGCGGGCGTGCGCAGCTCGGCACGAAAGTCCACCAAGACGATCGGTGGACGCGAGTTGAGGCGGCGTCGAGACGAGTCCGAACGAATCCGAGCCGACGTCCAGGCGTCGCACGATGCAGTCGACAGGTTCTCGTGGCAACTTGTCGAATCCTCGATCCGGTTGACCAAGACACCGTCGCGGATCGAGGTGACCGGACCCAGGCCAGCAGCGGTCGCCGTCGAGCGCGTCGCTTCGCCATCCGACCTCGACCCAGCGCTCACAGCGGGCGGATTCACCGTGCGGGCGCACGCGACCGCTCAGAACCCGCCCGCCCGGGAGCACTCGTACCCGAGCACGACACCCGAAACGTCAGGCCCGTGGGGCGCCTCGTCGGACGGTCCGGATCGATTGGCGGTCCCACGGCCTCCAGCCGAGGGCTACCGGCCCGGCTCGTGGTCAGCTCCCCCGGGACTAGCGGAGTCCAGTCGCCCGCCCATCGCCTCGGGTGCCACGTCACTGCGTGCGCCCCGATTCATCGATCGTTCCGGCCCGGCGTCCGCACCGACCGCGGGGCGCGAGCCCGACGAGACCGGCGAGTGGGCGTCGTACTTCAGCGATCGCTGAGGGGGGCCGCGATGTCGTGGCGAACCACCATGTCGGGCCACGAGACCTCGGCCAGCCCGGCGTAGGCCGCCTGTCGGGCGGCGGCGACATCGTTCCCTCGCCCGGTGACCGAGAGCACCCGCCCGCCAGCGGTAACCAACTGTTCGTCGCGCCGGGCGACTCCGGCGCAGAAGACCTGTACGCCCGGGACGGCGGCCGCGGCATCGAGCCCGGCGATGAGGTCGCCGATACGGGGATCGGCCGGATAGCCCGGCGCGGCGGCGACGACAGTCACCATGGCATCGGTCGAAAATCGTGGTTGCTCGCGGAGTTGACCGTCGGCGGCGGCAGCCAGCAGGTCCGCGAGGTCGGTGTCGAGTCGGGGCAGCACCACCTGGGCCTCCGGATCGCCGAAGCGCACGTTGTACTCGAGCACCTTCAGCCCCGACGGTGTGAGCATCAGCCCGGCGTACAGCACGCCGCGGTAGTCGATTCCCAGGCGGCGTAGCTCCGCAAGCGTAGGTTCGACCGCCCGCTCCATGACCTCGGCGATGACGGCATCGGTCGCCAGCGGCACCGGGGAGTAGGCACCCATGCCACCCGTGTTTGGCCCGCGATCGCCGTCGCCGACACGCTTGAAGTCCTGGGCCGGTGCGAGCGGTACCGCTCGACGACCGTCGCAGATCGCCAACACCGAGAGTTCTGGACCGGAGAGGCCCTCCTCGATCACGACCTTGCGACCGGCGTCGCCGAACGCCCTGCCGCTCAGGTATTCGACGACGGCCTCGCGGGCCTCGGCGAGCGATTCGGTCACGATCACACCCTTGCCGGCCGCCAAGCCGTCGGTCTTGACCACGTACAGCCCGTCGAGGGTATCGAGGAACGCGAATGCGGTGGACGTCGACCGGAACGAGCCGTGCCGCGCCGTCGGGACCCCGGCTGCGGCCAGCACCTCCTTCATCCACGCCTTCGAGCCTTCGAGCCGTGCCCCGTCGGCACCGGGGCCGAAGACCCGGCGACCGCGTGCCCGCAACCGGTCGGCGAGGCCGTCCACGAGCGGCGCTTCGGACCCCACCACGAACAGGTCGGCGTCGAGATCCTCGGCCGGGGTGTCGATCGACCCGGGCGTCCCGGCGTTGCCTGGGGTCACGACGACATCGGCCGACCGTCCGAGCACAACCGCGAGGGCATGCTCGCGTGCTCCGGAGCCCACGACGACGACGCTCGTCACGCCCCGCTCCCGACGATCACCACTTCTTCGCCTCTCATCGTCTCCGCTGGGGGCTGCGCGCCCCCAGACCCCATCGGCACCCGGGGAGCTGCGCTCCCACGGCCGCACTCGCTCGCTCCGCTTCGCT
>CAYMJU010000177.1:0-5396 GCA_964390555.1 uncultured Acidimicrobiales bacterium
CCCGAGCCCGCGACGACCTCTGGATCGGATGGTCGGGCCAACCGAGCCCCTTCCTCTCCCCCTTGATGCCCTCGGGCGGTGGCTGATGCCGCGCCGAACCGACCCCCAGATGCTGTTGGCACACATGAAGCGGTGGCGAGCCGGCAAGCTCAGCAACGACGAGATCGTCCTACGCATGGCCGAGCACGGCTGGCGAGAACCGAGAACCCTCAGTGCCCTGAAGCGGGTTATCGAGGACGACAAGACGCCCGTCGACCGTGGTCGAGGGTCGGCGATCAACTTCAGCGGCAACGACCGAGCGATCTACCCGCTCGTCGTGACCGGCATCAAGCGTTCGTGGGGACCGCGGCAGGGCTGGAAGAACGTCGCGGCATTCGACGTGTCACACCAACGAGGTGCCCCTGGTCTCGGCGACTGGACGCAGCCCGACATCGTCGTGCTCGCAGACCCCGCCCGGCGAGCCTACGCCGGCGAGCCGGCGCGACTTCATGCCGTTGAACTCGAGTAGCAGCACGGCACGCCGCACCTGAACGTCGAGCTCGCGAAGATAGAACTCCGCGAACGCGCTTCTCTCGCGCTGCCCGCCGATCACGCGCACGTCACTCACTGCCATCAACCGTACCCACGCGCCGGACCGCCAGATTGATACACAGAGTTGCCAGATTTCCCGAGACCGCGACGGTGCCGATGCTCGGCCGGGCCCCGATCTCATCGAGGCGTTCGCAGAACCCCACCGACTTGAACTGGGAGCACAACGCCATGCATTCGACACCCCACCTACACAATGTGGTCGACCCGATCGCAGTTGGGACCCGCCGAAAGGCCCGCCCGGCTATCGGCGTCAAGACCCACAGCAGAACCGTGACGTGATGGCGTGATCCGCACCCTTCGGGAGCGTCGGGTAGGTCTTGACTCCGCCGGTCGGCCCGGTGAAGCGGCGCCCACGCGAGCGCAGCGCTGCGCTGCGTCCGCACAGAGCGAACCGCTCCACGCTCACCGCGCATCCCGAGTCAGATCCCACCGCCGTGACCGGTTGTCCGCTCTGGTCGAAGACTTTGAACTTGACCGGGATCGCCGAGCCCCGCTGGAACGTCGACTTGCTCCTCGGTTCGAAGGTGATCCGATATACGGTGCCGACACGGCGAGGCTTCGCGTCACCGGCGACGTCGCCAACCAGTTCTGATCTCCGGTCTGCGACGCGACCAACGTGCACTGACCCACCGCCACGAGCGAAACAGCCGCGGCCGACACTGTGCACACCGCCGGTGTATCGGACGTGAACTGCACCGCGAGTCCCGATGTGGCGGTTGCCGAAACGGAGAAGGTCGGTTCGCCGAAGGTCCGATCGGTCGGGGTCCCGAAGGAGATGGATTGCGATGTCGTGGTCGCGTGTGCTGAGGGTTGGGTACGCCCCTCCGACACGTCGAACGAACGTTCGTTCAGCGGTGGGTGCAGTCGTGGTGTAGCCAGCAGCAGGCGCTTCGGTCCCTGCACCACACGGCGGGCGTTGGGGTTGCCATCCCGGCGAGGTCGCCCGCATGCGCACAGGGCAAATGCTCCCGTTGTCTCGTCGGGCGCCTCGATGACCGCAGCACGGCCGGCCTCCCCAGACCGCTCACCTCGAGCAATCGCCTCGCCCATGGCTAGGCCAGCACCGTCCACCGCTCGCAGGGCGCCACCGCCAACACCGGTACCCGGCGCTCCCAGTCCGAGCAGCACGCGTGACGACGGCGTCGGGATCGATCTGAGTGGTTAGGAAGGCCGGTGCCGTTCAAATGGCATCGATGTAGTTTGAGCGAAGCATGTCTGGCAACTGGACTCCAGAGCCCTTTGAGGCCGACGACGGGACGATCCCGTTCGAGCGATTCATCGATGAGCTGTCCGACTTCAAGTTCGTGGCGCTCGACACTGCCATCGATCGGCTGCTGTCAGCTCGGGGCATCGAACTCGTGCGGACCGAGTGGCTGAAGGCGCTCGGCGAAGGGCTCCACGAGTTCCGTGTCCGGCACGACGCTGACGAGGTCGCTCGCATGTTCGGAGGTGAGGCGCGCGAGGTTGGTGGTCGGCGTGAGAAGGTTCTGCTCCGGGTGTTCGTGCACTTCTACGGTCAGAAGGTCGTCCTGCTCCTGGGTGGCTACGACAAGGGCGATGACCCGAAGCAGCGCCGTCAGCAGCGAGAGATCGCCGAGGCCCGGCGGCTGCTCGGTCAGTTCAAGGAGCGGCAGCGCCGGGAGCGCCCGAAGAAGGGCCGGGGCCGTGGTTGACTTTTCATGGGTAGTTGCCCATACTGCTGCGGAGGAGGTGTCCCCATGGCCCGGAACTACCAAGACGTCACGGCCGCTCGCCGCGAGCGCGTGTCGCCAGACGCCAAGGCGCACCGAGAGGTCTTCAGGCAGGCCTACGACGTCGCCGTACAAGTCGTGGAACTGCGCGAGCGCCACGGCCTCACCCAGGCCGAGCTCGCCGAGCGGTGTGGCATGGATCAGGGCGACATCAGTCGCATCGAGCGCGGCTCGACGAGTCCCACAGCGCGGACCCTCCAGCGAATCGCCGATGCTCTGGATGCCGACGTCCGGCTGGTGCATCGGGCTTCGTAGGATGGAGTCGGCCCGCTGCGCTTCGAGGCCGAGGCCTGCTCATGAGGTCGGTAGTGTTCGCCGTGAGGCGCAAAGCACTCGACCTGAGGCGTGTCGTCAGTCAGCGGGACGTCGAGGCCCGGTGCGCAATGGGCGCTAGGCCGAAGCGCCAGCCGGGGAAGCGGAAGTCGCCCAACGTCGGAAACTTTCGGCCCAGCTCGTGTCAAGCCCGGGTGGAGGGAAGGCACCCGCAGGCGACGCGGTTGAGTCGGACCGCCGGGGTGGGCGGCCGTCCGGTCCGGCTCACAGGTGGTTGGGTCCAGTGGCGGGCTTCACGATCAGCATCGCGCGGCTGAGGCCGGTTCGGTCGAACGCACGTGACAGAACGGCCAGGGTCGCACGGTCGGTGGGTGTGAACTTGGGGCGCTCAATCTGTCGTTGCAGCACCATGACTTGGTGGCGAAGGGCGAGGCTCTCGGCGTCGCGCTTGTCGCCGGACACCAACAGCAGCCCGACACGGGCGATCAGTAACCGAAACAGGTGCGAAACAAGCGATGACACGGCCGTTCACGGCAACCGGCCGTCAACGCTGTGACCTGCGGCGACGCGTTGTCGGCAGCCTCACGCGCGTCCTCATGCGGTTTAGGAATCAGTATCTGGTCTGCGTTCGTTGCCTGGAACCCGGCCCGTCCCCGTAGCTTCGCCGGCTGGCGGAGCCGGACGGTCAGGTGGTCAGGGTCAGCGGCAGCTCGACAAGTCGGCGCACCATCAGGCTCTTGTGGTGCCGCAGCTCGGCGGGGGTGATAGCGAGAGCGAAGCTCGACGTTCGGGCCAGGAGCTGCTCCAGGGCCACCCGCGCCTCGAGTCGAGCCAGTGGTGCGCCGATGCAGAGGTGGATTCCCCAACCGAAGCCGGGGTGATTGCGCGGGTTGGGTCGGTCGATGTCGACATCGTCGGCGCGTGGGTAGAACGCGGGGTCGCGATTGGCGGCGGGCCACGACAGCACGAGCCGTGCGCCGGCCGGCAACGGCACGCCACCGAGCTCGGTCTCGGTTTGCGCGACGCGGTAGTGCCCCTTGAAGGGCGGGTCGACCCGGCACGCCTCCTCGACGAACGCGGGGATGAGGTCGGGCGCCTGGCGCAGCCGCCCCTGCAGGTCGGGGCGCTCGGCGAGGATCCGGACACCGGTGCCGAGCAGGCTGGTGGTCGATTCCCCTCCGGCGGCGAGCAGCAGAGCGAGCATGCTGAAGGCCTCGAGATCGTCGAGCTCGCCTTGGGCAACGGCCGCCGCGCAGACGCCGATCACCGTCGAGAGGTCGGGGTCAGTCGCCGCTCGAGCCGCCATGTAGGCCTTGATGACCGGGCCCATGTCGGCCATCGCCTCACCCAGCGCGGCGCGCCGGTCGTCGGGCACGAAGCCGCTGATCAGCTCCACTGAGGCGTAGCCCGAGGCCTTCAGGGCGGGTGCCGTTTCGTCGGGGAGGCCGAGGATGCGGGCCACCATCACCATAGGGAGCGGCTCGGCGACCTGGCTCATCCACTCGACGTGTCCGGCCGCGAGGCATCCGTCGAGGGTCGCGTCGAGCAGGGACCGAAAGCCGGTCTCCTGCGCACTGATGGCTCCAGTCGACAGGACGCGGCTCAAGACCCGGCGTTGCCGGGTGTGATCCGGAGGGTCGACCGTGGCGAGCACACCGGCGAACCTCGCGCCGTTTTGGGGTGCCTCGCTCGGCGACCGCAGCCCGGGTACACCCGACGTATCGAGGTGGAGGAACTCGCCGCTGTGGCTCGAGTAGATCTCGGGCTTGGCGACGACCTCGTGGATGAGGTCCAGGCGCGACACGAGGTACGCGTTGGTGCCGTCGATGTGATGGACGGGATCGGCGCCGCGCAACTGGGCGAGGTAGTCGTGGGGATGCTCGACCACTTCCGGGTCGAACAGCGGGTCGACAGCAGAAGTGGCCATCTCGCGAGCTCCAATGGGTGAGCACGCCCGACGACATGGGCTCGGGTGGGCGCTACCGACTGAACGTAACACGCTCCTCTGCCGTGCCGGGCACGTCACCGGCGAGGTTCGGATCTGCGGCGACGCGCTCTCGCTGCCAGTACGGCCCGAGCGCCTTGACTCTTGGGTCATGAGTGTGACGGTTCAGATCGCGGCCGCCGCGCAGGCTCGCCTCGAGACCGACGCGACGCGCCGGGGCATCACTGTTGAACTGCTCATCACCGAGCTTGCCGACCGGCTGCCCGCCGGTGTGGATGATGGCCGGCGCACCGGCCCGGGTTCGTGGGGATCGGGTCTTCGGGGCGTCGGGAGCCGTTGGACATCCACCGCGATCGGCGATGCGTGATCGGGTCACGTCATTGCTCACGGGAGCCTCTCTCCGTCTTCGGTGCGGTCGCGACGCCGACCGTACGACGGGGTTCAGTCGAGCCGAACGGTGGCCGTCGCGGTGAGGACCGGAACGTCTGCGCCGTTGGCGGTGCTGATCGTGACGTCGGCCACCCGTCGACCGTCGATCTCTCGTATGTCGGTGACGGTGGCTGTGGCTGTCAGCCGGTCGCCCGGCCACACCTGGTTGACGAACCGGGCCGCATAGCGAATCACGGCGTCGACCCCGAACCAGTCGGTGAGGATCCGCCCGGTCGCGCCCATGGTGAGCATGCCGTGGGCAAAGACGCCGGGGTAGCCAGCCACCTCAATGGCGTATCGCTCGTCGCTGTGGAGCGGGTTGTAGTCGCCGGAGGCCCCGGCATACATGACGATCTGGGTGCGAGAGGGATCCTCGAACAACGTGAGTGTCCGGGTGTCGCCCGGCG
>CAYMJU010000178.1:0-34531 GCA_964390555.1 uncultured Acidimicrobiales bacterium
ATGGCCGACCTCGAACAGCAGATCATCGAGCTCTGGGCCCGGCGAGACGAGCTGACTCCGGGCGACACTGACGCGGCGGCGATCGTGCACCAAGCGATCGACCGGCTCGACCGTGGCGAGGTTCGAGTGGCCGAGATCGCCGCAGACGACTCGATCGTGGTCCACGAATGGCTGAAGCTGGCGATCCTGCTGCTGTTCCGCACGTCGGCCATGTCGACGATCGAGCTGGGACCGTTCGAGTTCGCCGACAAGATCCCGCTCAAGCGGGACTACCAGTCACGCGGTGTTCGCGTGGTGCCCGGCGCGTCGGCGCGGTGGGGGAGCTACCAGGCGCCGGGCGTGGTGATGATGCCGAGCTATACCAACATCGGCGCCCACGTTGGTGCGAACACCATGGTGGACACCTGGGCGACGGTTGGATCGTGTGCCCAGATCGGCAAGAACGTGCACCTGTCGGGCGGGGTCGGCATCGGCGGGGTGCTCGAGCCCCCCAACGCCGTCCCGGTGGTGATCGGTGACGAGTCGTTGATCGGCAGCCGGTGCATCGTCGCCGAGGGCGCCCGAGTGGGCGACGGCGTGGTGTTGGGCGCCGGATGCATCCTGACTGCGTCGATCCCGGTCATCGACGTCGAGACCGGGATCGAGATCAGTCGCGGCCACGTCCCCTCGTGGTCCGTGGCCGTGTCGGGTACCCGGCCACGCAGCTTTCCTGGTGGAGACTTCGGTCTACCGTGCGTGCTCGTGGTCAAACGCTTGAGCGAGGGCGAGCGCCACGACAAGTCCGCGCTGAACGCCGTGCTGCGCGACCATGGCGCCGCGACCTGACGCATCGGTCTATCTCACAGCGGGCGATCTCACCGCGGGTGTCAGAGACGCCTCATGACCGTGACGACCTTGCCATAGAGACCGACCTGGTCGGCGGTGAACCGCATGGGCGACAGGTGGGCGTTCGCGGGCTCGAGAACCACGGTGTCGCCGTCGCGCCGGAAGAACTTCACCGTCGCTTCATCGCCGGGGATGCTGGCGACCACGATCTCCCCGGGCTCGGCGGTGTCTTGGCCGCGGACGACCACGAAGTCACCGTCGAGGATGCCGGCCTCGATCATCGAATCGCCGCGCACCCGCAGCATGAACAGCTCGCCGTCGCCGGTGAAGTCGGCCGGCAGCGGAAACACCTCCTCGACGTTCTCCTGGGCGAGCACGTCGGTCCCGGCGGCGACATCGCCGACCAGAGGGACGTGGACCACCGGGCGGCGCTCGATGGGCGCTCCTGACGTGGGGTCGTAACGAACCTCGAGCGCCCGAGGCTTGGTCGGGTCGCGCACGATGAACCCGAGCCGCTGCAGAGTGTTGAGATGTGACTGCACGGTCGAGGGCGAGGTCAGGCCGACGGCCTGGCCTATCTCGCGCACCGACGGTGGATAGCCGCGCTCTCGCAGGTGCATGTCGATGAAACGCAGGATCTGGTGCTGGCGGTCGGTGAGGTGGGTCTCGGTCATCTCGGGCCTCGATTCGGGTGGGCGACGCCGGGGTTGACGTCTGGCTGATGTTCGTAGCATACTACGAACATGTGTTGCACCAACGTGTGTTCCCCAAACGGTCGTTCGACATACGACAGTTCGACAAACAGCGGTTCGACGCACGAATGTTCGTCGCGTGGGGGGCCCGAGTCAAGCACCCTCCACGCAGGTGCCGCGCCGACCCTCCTGTCCAGCCACTGTCACACCCCCTGAGGATGATGTCCACCATGACGACGATCACCGCTACCAGTCCTCCCCGGATGTCCTCGCGCTCGGCCACGCGCCCGAGTCACCACACGTTCATGCTGCGCCGGCTCGTGGTTCTCGCACTCGCGGTTCTCACCGTTGCGGTGGTGTTGAGCGGGCAGGCGTGGGCCGATCGCCCGCCGGCCGAGCGGGCGCCGGTCAGCTCCCGCGCGCTCTACGTGGTCGAACCCGGTGACACGCTGTGGTCGATCGCCGAACGGCTCGATCCATCGGCGGATCCCCGGGCGATCGTCGATCGGCTCGAACGGGCCGCCGGTGGCGCCCTGCTCCAGGCTGGGCAAACCATTGTGTTGCCGCCGGGCATCGGTGCGTGACGGCTCGTTGCACCGGGCAACCGTCGTGGATCTATCCGCTGATGCGCTCGGTCAGATATCGGGTGAACAGTGCCGTACCGTCGGTCATGAGGCGGTCGCAGCGCAATTCACTCGAGTGGTCACCGGTGCCGGCGAGTCCGGGCGTGTCGGCGCCGGCCAGCAACGGCGCGATCGTCACGCACCACTCATCGACGAGTCCGGCGCGCATCAGGTGCGCGTTGAGCGTCGGGCCACCTTCCACCAAGACGATCTCGTCGCCCTCCTCTCGCAGTTGACGCAAGGTTGCGGCCAAGTCGACGGTGCCCGATCCCGCGCGCAGCCACCTGGCGCGCGCGACAAGGTCGGCATCGGCGACAGCGTCGATGGTGGTGATCACCAACGGCTTGTACCCGTTCTCGAACAGCCTGCTGTCCGGGTCGAGAGCGCACGTCCGCGTGACCACGGCGAGCCTTGGTACCGAGGCCTGCCCAGCGGCCACCCGGCGACGGCTCGCGCCTTGGTCGAGCTTGGGTGGGCCGTAGTTCTCGGCTCGAGCGGTGCCGGCGGCGACGAGGATGGTGTCGGCGACACCTCGCAGGGACCGGAACACGGCCCTGTCGCCGGGCGTGGCGAGTCCGCCCGATCGACCGTCGATCTCGATGGCGCCATCGAGGCTGGTGATCATGTTGACGACGACCCAGGGTCGGTCAACCGGCGCCGGGCGGTGCTCGGACCTGATGAGAGCATCGACGTCGGCCACGACCTCGTGTCGGGGAATCAGCAGCTGCATGGAGCCCCCGGTCGCTGCATTCGGTCGCTGCGCTTGGTCATGGGCCGACGGTACACAGGGTTGGCTCGGATTTCCCCGTGCAATCCACACGTCATCCCCTGCATCTCCACAGGCGGATTTCGTATCGTGCTCCTAGATTGGCTTTTCGGGCCCCGCTCCAGGGTCAATCGCATCCCGGTGGTGCCCGGCCTCGAGAGAAAGCACCCCCTGCCTCCATGGCGATCGCTCCTGATCCGTTAGCTCTCGGCCTGCGCCGGCACTTCACCCACGACGGCGAGCACCCGTACGACGCGGTCGTGTGGGAGCGACGCGACGCCCGGCTCATCGACTGGCGCACGGGCGAGATCGCCTTCGAGCAACTCGACGTCGAAGTTCCAGCATCGTGGTCGGTGAACGCCACCAACATCCTCGCCCAGAAGTACTTCCGCGGCACGCCGGGAACCGCCGAGCGCGAGCACTCGCTACGCCAGGTCGTCGACCGCATCGTCGGCACCGTGGCCGAGTGGGGAGAGCGCGACGGGTACTTCGCCGACGCGGTCGAAGCAGCCGTGTTCGCCGACGAACTGGCGCATCTCCTCGTCACCCAGCGCGCCGCATTCAACTCGCCGGTGTGGTTCAACATCGGCGTCCCCGGTGTGCCCCAGCAGGCATCGGCGTGCTTCATTCTGGCCGTCGATGACACCATGGATTCCATCCTCAACTGGTATGTCGAGGAGGGCCGGATCTTCAAGGGCGGGTCCGGGGCCGGGGTCAACCTGAGCCGCATCCGCGGCTCGCGCGAGTTGCTCGCCGGCGGTGGCACGGCCAGTGGCCCGGTGAGTTTCATGCGCGGCGCTGACGCATCGGCAGGCACGATCAAGAGCGGCGGCAAGACCCGCCGGGCCGCCAAGATGGTCGTCCTCGATGCTGATCACCCCGATATCGAGGACTTCATCTGGTGCAAGGCGCGCGAGGAGCGAAAGACCCGCGTGCTTCGCGACGCCGGTTTCGACATGGATCTCGACGGAGCCGACGGCTACTCGGTGCAGTACCAGAACGCCAACAACTCGGTGCGGGTGACCGACGAGTTCATGGCCGCGGCCGTCGCCGGCGACGAGTGGGCCCTGTTGGCGAGGCGCGACGGCACGATCCTCGACACCGTGTCGGCACGCAGGCTCCTTCGCCAGATCGCCGAGGCGTCGTGGGAGTGCGCCGACCCCGGTGTGCAGTTCGACACCACGATCAACCGCTGGCACACCGCGCCCAACAGTGGCCGCATCTCCGCGAGCAACCCGTGCTCGGAGTACGTCCACCTCGACAACTCGGCCTGCAACCTGGCCTCACTCAACCTGATGGCGTTCCTGACTGTCAGTGAGCTCGGGTCCTTCACATTCGACGTCGATTCATTCGTCGCCGCCATCGACGTGGTGTTCACCGCTCAGGAGATCCTGGTCGGCAACGCCGACTACCCGACCGAGACGATCGCCGAGACGACGCGCGCCTTTCGCCAGCTCGGCCTGGGTTACGCCAACCTCGGCGCGCTGCTCATGGCGCACGGTCTGCCCTATGACTCCGACCAGGGTCGCGCTATCGCCGGCACCATCACGGCGTTGATGTGCGGCCGGGCGTACCTTAGGTCGGCGCATCTGGCGGCCCGCATGGGTCCCTTCGCCGGCTATCACGCCAACGCGCCGGCCGTGCAGCGTGTGTTGCGCATGCACCGCGAGGCGGCGGCCACCATAGACGAGGAGCTGGTGCCGCATCAGCTGCTCGACGCCGCCCAGCGATCCTGGGACGAGGCGTGCGACGCCGCTGCCGTGGTTGGCGTTCGCAACGCCCAGGCAACCGTGCTCGCACCCACCGGGACCATCGGACTGCTGATGGACTGTGACACCACCGGGATCGAACCCGATCTCGGGCTCGTCAAGTCCAAGAAGCTCGTGGGCGGCGGTTCGATGAAGATCGTCAACCGGACCGTGTCGGCCGCCCTTCGGGCCCTCGGTTACGACGAGACCCAGTGTCGGGAGATCTGCGACCACATCGTCGAGACCGGTTCGGTCCTCGCGGCCCCGCATCTCGATCCCAGGCATCACCCGGTGTTCGCCTGTTCCATGGGCGACAACCCGATCCATCACATGGGCCACGTGAAGATGATGGCTGCGGTCCAGCCGTTCCTGTCCGGGGCGATCTCCAAGACGGTCAACCTCCCCGAGACGGCCAGCGTGGATGAGATCGAGGAGCTCTACGTCGAGGCGTGGCGGCTCGGCCTCAAGGCGGTGGCCGTGTACCGCGACAACTGCAAGGTGGGACAGCCGCTGTCGGTCGCCGGTTCGGCGGCCGCGGCGACGTCGGGCTCGGCGGCGACCCCAGCCGGGCTGGTCCCCGCCGGCGCTGGAGTGGCCCTGCCGACGGTCTCGGGGGCGGATCTCGCGGCACGGGTCGTGGCGTCGGTCGTCGAATCGATCGTCCGTGAACCGGTGCGCCAGAAATTGCCCCGGCACCGGCTGTCGCGCACGTTCGAGTTCCGGGTGGCTGACTGCAAGGGTTTCGTGACCGTGGGCGAGTATCTCGACGGTCGGCCCGGCGAGATGTTCATTCGGGTGTCCAAGCAGGGCTCGACGCTCGCCGGCATCATGGACGCCTTCGCCATCTCGGTGAGTCACGGCCTGCAGTACGGCGTGCCCCTGCGGGCCTTCGTCGAGGCGTTCGTCGGCATGCGCTTCGAGCCGGCGGGCATGACCGACGACCCCGACATCCGCATCGCCACCAGCCTGATGGACTACCTGTTCCGCCGCCTGGCCGTCGAGTACGTGCCGGCGAGCGAGCGAGCCGAGCTGCACATCTTCACTACCGGCGAGCGAACCCAGCCGACCCTGCCCGGTGTCGAGGAGACCGTCACCGAGACCGTGCAGGGCATCGACGTGGCACCCGATCCGCCGTCGATCCCGTCGGTGAACCAACTCGAAGCCCAGCTCGCCCTCGGTTGGCCCGACACCGACCGGCGCACGCCACTCGACCGGGTCGGGGCCACCGCGGCGGCAACTCTCGGCGACACCCCGTTCTGCATGGGATGCGGGATCCCGATGCAGCGCGCCGGCTCCTGCCACGTCTGCCCCGATTGCGGCACCACCAGCGGCTGTTCCTGATCTCTCTCCAACAGCTGCCGCGATGCTGATTCTGTCCCGGCTCCGTCGAACCTGAAATCCGGTCCGGACGCTCACGACTCGGGCTGATCTGCCGATTTTTCCAGTGAGTAGGCCTCGCCGGAAAGGTTGGTCGTGAGTTCGACCGAGGTGTCGGGTGACGGTTCGGAAGTGGAGCGTCTGCGGGCTGAGAACACCAAGCTTCGCCGGCTCGTGACCGAGTCGACCCGCGTCCTCGCCCAGGCTCGGGACGCTCAACGGGCCCGGTCTGGCGAGTCGCGACCATCGACGGTGCGTCCCGCAATGGCCGACGAGGAGGGCAGTCCCCGACCGGCGACGCGAGATGTGGAACCGTTGTCACCGACCGCGATCCGGTTGTCGGCGATAGCCGCGGCTACGCGTGCGGCGCGGGCCGCGCCGCCCGAGCCGCCGGCCAGAAGTGCCACCGCTGCCGCGTCGCGCCCTGCGGAACGCCCGGGAACGAGCCGACTGGATCGGATCGAGGCGCGCTTGCGAGTGCTCGAGGCCGAGCTGTGGTCCCCGGAGCACGACGAACCGGACCCTGATCGGGCGAGCGACGACGTTGCCGCGCCGCCGGTGGAATCGGCGAGCGAAAGCCCCGGCGCGCATGCGGCCGATGGGGCCGAGGACTCGCCGCCGTCGGCCCGGATCTACCGACTGCTCCAGGCCGAGCCGTGAGCGATCACGTCGGGCGCGAAGCGCCGGCTGGACCAACGCTCGCGACCCTGGCCTAGCACCCGTATGCCCCGCCGTCGATCGAGCAACACGACGTGCCGTGGCGCGACCTGCAACAGGCGACGCGCATCGGCGCCATGTTGTCGGTCGCCGCGGGGTTCTTCTACCTGACCTTCCTCTGGGACCGGGCCCACGAGAATGTGCCCGTGCTGTGGGTCCTCACCCTCATTGCCGAGTCGATCGTCGTGATCCACAGCCTCGGAACCTGGATCACGATCCTGGCCCATCGATCCGACATCCCCGAGCCAGAGGCGGTGGCGGTGATGCGCCGCGACCTGCACGCGGGAGTGCACGAGACGCCCACCGTCGATGTCTTCATATGCCATGCCACCGAGCCCCTCCACCTGGTCCTGCCGACCATGATCGCCGCCCAGCAGATGATCCTGCCCCACAACACGTGGGTACTCGACGACGGCCGGGACAACGACTTGCGCGCCGCCTGCGTTCGGCTCGGGGTTGGTTACATCCGGCGGGGTACCAACTCCCATGCCAAGGCCGGCAACGTGAACTCGGCGTTCGACCGGACCGACGGCGAGTTCGCGGTGATCCTCGACGCCGACCACATCCCGCGTCCCGACCTGCTCGTCCAGACCTTGCCGCACCTGATCGTCAATCCGTCGATCGCCATGGTGCAGACGCCCCAGACCTACGACTACGAGGGACGAGGCATGGTGGCCGAAGGCGCGGCGGTGTGCCAGGAGCTTTTCTACGAGGCCTTGATGCCGGCCAAGAATCTGTCCAACGCGGCCTTCTGCGTCGGCACCAACGTGGTGTTCCGGCGCCGAGCCCTGGAGTCGCTCACCCGGCGTGAGCCGACCGGCAAGGAGGCTCGGCGTGACGCCCGACGCCGTCGGGCCGCGGCCGGCCGCGGTGAGGATTTCGACGAGCCTGAGTACCTCACGTTGCTTGGCGAGGAGTACCCGAGGGGTGGCATCTGGGTCGGTTCCAACAGCGAGGACATCTGGACGTCGCTCGAACTGCACCGTCGCGGTTGGCGCACGGTGTTCCTTCCGAAAGTGCTCACCCAGGGCCTGACACCCGACACCATCACCGCGTTTCTGAAGCAGCAGTTCCGCTGGGCCTGCGGAGGCTGGGAGATCATGCTCCAGTCGCGACTGCTGCGGGCGCACCGGCTCACGCCCAGCCAGAAGCTCCAGTACATGATGGTCGGGAGCCACTACGCGCAGTCGTTCTCGGTCGCCATCTTCGCGCTGCTCTCGCCGATCTAGCCTGGCGGACAAGAGCCCGATCCGGGCCGACTTCGCCGATTGGGCTGTGCACTTCATCCCCTTCTACTTCCTCGCTCTGATGGTGCCGTTCATGCAGGCCGGCAAGTTCCGGCCTTCTGCTGTCGTCGTCTCGCTCGCCGCCGCGCCCGCCCACCTGCGCGCCTTCACGACGACGCTGTTTCGCAAGAAGACGGCCTGGAGCGTGACCAACAGCCGCCAGGGTGGCTTCAAGCTGCGCACCCTCACCCCGCACATGTTCATCGCCATTCTCGACGTGTTGTCGATCGTCGTGGCCCTCACCGTCGTCGGCCAGGAACCCACGGCCAAGGCCATCGCGGTGTTCTGGGTGGTCCTGCAGCTGATGATCATCGGCTACCTGCTCGCCGGCTCCGAGAAGGCCGATCGGATCGCCGCCCGCGACGCCGAGATCGAGCCGGACAGCGCGGGCGCGCTCGGGCTGCTCGACTCGTATCTCGCCCTGCGCCGTATCCCGGCACCCTTCGTCGAGCTGCGCCCTCGGGCGACCGTCGGCGAGCCCGAGCTCGACGGCGACCGACTGGTGAGCGCTCCGTGACCCGGGTGGCCATCGCGGGCGGGCCTAGGGCGTCGGCGGGTACGTCATGAGCGAGCACGACGACGGCTTCAGCGACGAGGTCATGCAGGGACTGCTCGACGATCCCGACATCGAGCGGCTGCTGCGCGAGATCGAGGAACTCGACATCGATCACGACGGCGCCTCCGAGCGGCTCGCCCCGGCGACCGCGCCGCCGCTGTCGCCGGCCCCCGCTTGGGTCGCGGCCCCGATGGCCCGGGTGCCTCGCGCCTCGAACGATCTGGCCCCGGCCTGGGTCGATCCCGAGGACATGGCGTTCACGCCGCAACCGCGACCGGGCAAGCGAGCTGCGTCTCGCGTGTTCAGCATGATGTTCAGCGGTCTGTTTGTCGCCGTGATCGCCTGGATGATCGTGCCGGAGCTCAACTTTCGTTTTCTTCACGAAGGGGAGCTCCGATACCGCGACGCCATCTTGACCGCCCAGCCGATCCCGCTGTCGTCGACGGAACCCGCCGTGGTCGAGGAGCTGTACATCGACTACGCCCGCTTGGATGACGAGGTGCTGCCGGCCGGCACACCGATCGCGCTCCTGCGCCAGTCCACCGCGGATGGCACCGGTACCGAGGAGGTCGTGCTATCGGTCCCGTTCGACGCCCGGTTCGTGTCGGTTGACGCACCGGTCGGCTCGGTGATCTATCCCGGGCAACCCGTCGTGACGGTCTATGACCCGACGCTGATGTCGGTCCTGGTGACGATCCGGGCCGGTGACCTCGAGGACCTTCGGCGCGGGATGCGCGCCCGCATGGACAACGATGCCGTCGGCCGAACGGTGCACGGCACCGTCGACTCGGCCGTGCCGCTGCTCGGCACGGATCACGAGCCGACCACCAGCCGGCTGGTGAACGTTCGCATCCGCCCCGAGATGGCCGAGGTCGCGGACCTCGTCCCGGGAATCCGCTTCCGGGTGGCCATCGAAACCGACTCGGTCGATGGCGACGCCCCCGAGCTGGTGTTCACCACCGGTGGTGCCAACCGTGTGGAGAGCGTCGACGAGCCCTCGTCGTGACGCCGCGGGGGAGCCAACCGAGGGTGGTTGCGCTGATGGCCCTGGTTGTCGCGGTGCTCGTGGGTACCTCGGTGCTCGGCGTCGGGACTCGTCGCGGCGGGCGGACCCCGGTGTCCTGCGGTTGGCGCCCGACCGAGCCCGTTCCCGACTCCGAGAGCGCTCCCGATCCGGCGCAGTGGGCGGTGACCGACTCCGACGGCGTCCCGACGGGGCAGTGGTGGTCGTCGGCGGTCGTCGGCCCCGGCAGCGAAGTCATGTGGGCCGGCCCACTGGCAGCTCGGGTGACTCCCTACGGTGACGTGCAGATCTCGAACCGGCCCCCGGTCCGACGAGACGACGGCACCACGGCGACACCGTTCGTGGCCGACGTCGTCGTTCCGGGGATCGATGGCTCCCGGGCTACCTCGGTCACCGGCTGGGGATCGCTCCACGTGGCGCTCCGCGTTGGCGCCGGCGGTCGCGCCCTCGACTTGCTCCTGGCATCAGGCGATCCGTTCGTAGAGCTGGCGTTCGTCGGGCGGCCGGTCACCTTGGAGATTCTCGACGGGAGCCTCGTACGGTCCCAGCCCGACGCGGTCGAGATCGTTCAGCACGGGCGGTCGTGGGTCGTTGGCGCGGACCGGCCGATGACCTGGTCTTACGAGGCCGGGCGTCTTGTCGCGACACCGGTCGGGGCGAACGGAGATGACGCGATCGGCGTGGCGGTCGGTCCGGTACCCGAAGAGCTGGCGGCCGGGGTCGATTGGACGGCCGAGGCGGCTGCCGTCGCCCGCAACCCGGTCGTGGACACGACCGAACGACTCGACGTCGATGGGTTCGGACAGGTGACCCAGACCCTCGAGGTCGAGCGGAGGCAACCGTCGGCGTCGTGGTGGGCGCTTCGGAGCCACCACGCGACCGACCGGGCGGGCGTGGATCAGGTCGGTACGTTCGACGACCCGACCGGCGAGGTGGCCTTGGCGCGACTCGACTCCGTGGTGTCGCAGTGGGGTGCGGCGCCGGTGCTGTGGGGCGCCGTCGACCTCGGTCGCGTCAGTGGTGCGACCGGAGGGTGGGGCGCGACGCTCGGCTCGGACCTCGACACCGGCCCCGCCGCCAGCGACGGCTCGTACTTCGGCGGGACCCGGATCGCGTATGCCGCGGCCACAGCAGATCTGGCCGATGCCGCCGGTGACGGAGCGGCTCGCCGGCGAGCATTGTCCGAGGTACGCGACTCGTTCGCTCGCTTGACCGCGGCCGCCGACGCCGACCGGGGGGTCACCTTCGACGAGCGTTGGGGATCGGTGGTCATCTCGCCCGCCGAGTTCGGTTCGGGCGTGGAGCTGAGCGACCACCACTTGCAATACGGCTACTGGGTCGCGGCGGCGGGAACCTTGGCCGCGGCCGACCCCGAGTGGGCCGGCGCAAATGGAGCGCTCATCGACGCGCTCATCGCCGACTACGGCGGCCGGGCATTTTCGGCGTGCGATGCGAACGGACGCGATGTCGAACGCCACTGGGACGCCTACGCCGGTCACAGTTGGGCGTCGGGCACCGCGCCGTTCGCCGACGGCAACAACCTGGAGTCATCGAGCGAGTCGATCCACAGTTGGTGGGCGGCCGCCCGGTGGTCCGTGACGACCGGCCGCCCCGCGTTGGCCGAACCCTTCCTCGCCCGCATGGTCATCGAGTCCGATCAGGTGCGTCGCCGCTGGCTGCCGGTCGACACCGACCTGGCCGGGCGTCCGTTCACCGGGATCGTGTGGGGTGCCAAGACCGATCTCGGTACCTGGTTCGACCCGGCGGTCGAGTCGGCTCTCGGCATCCAGCTGATCCCCCTCGGCCCCGCGAGCCTGCTTCGCTACGCCGACGGTGCCGCGCTCGACGCGGCGACTAACCGCTGGCGTTGGTGCGACGCCGAAGGGTCCGGATGCGACGCCCGGTGGGGCAACCTCCTCACGTCCGATGCCATTGCGGCCGGCCACCCGGGTCCTGGAGCCACTCCCGACCCGGAGCCGAGCACGTCGGTCGCCATGCTGTCGTGGTGGACAGCGTTGTGGGCGCTCGCTCCCGAGTCGGGAGCCGCAGATTGTTCGCCGGGTGCGGTCGCCCGTGACAACGGGCGCGGCGCCTTGGTGGTGCTGGCGACCAACCCTGCGCCTACGCCCGCGGAGCTGGTCTGCCGAGACGCCGACGGAAACGAGGTGTGGCGCCATGTCCTCGAGCCCGGAGCGCGGGTACTGTTCACCCCATGACGAGAAGCGCCAAGACGACCCACGGATCACCGGTTGATCGCTCCGACGAGTGGGACGAGTTGCGCCGCCGGCACCTGCATCCGGCCGCCGAGCGTCCGGCCTCGGCGGCGCGGGGGGTGCACCACATAGCGCTTCTATCGAGCGACGTCGAGCGAACGATCGACTTCTATCAGGGTCTTCTCGAGTTTCCGCTGACCGAGCTGTTCGAGAACCGGGACTACACCGGTTCGACCCACTTCTTCTTCGACATCGGCATCGGCAACCAACTGGCGTTCTTCGACTTCCCGGGGCTCGGGCTCGGCCCCTACGCCGAAGTGCTCGGCGGCCACCACCACCTGGCCATCTCGGTCGATCCCGAACGGTGGGCCCATCTCAAGGCCAAGCTCGATGCGGCCGGTGTCGCGTACGCTCACGTCGATGGCTCGTCGCTGTACCTGTCGGGACCAGACGGCGAGCGGATCGAGTTGATCGCCGATCCCCTCGGCGAGATGTACGGGGACCCGATCGGTTGAACCACCGCCACTGTCCGGAACCGGGCACCTAGCGGCCGCGGGTCAACAGCATCGTGCCGACGGTGGGCCCGCCGCCGTTTGCCACCGCGGCGACCTCGGGCTGGCGCCCGCCGGGGCGAACGACCTGGCGGGCGTCGCCATCACCGCGCAGCTGGACCACGGCTTCGTGAACGAAACCGAAGCCGTGGAGCCGACCGCCCGACAGCTGACCGCCGTTGGTGTTGAGCGGCAGCACACCGTCGCGGCCGATGTTGGCGCCACCCTCGAGGAAGCCACCGGCTTCTCCTCGGCCGCAGAAGCCGAGGGCCTCGATCCACGCCATGGCCAAGATGCTGAACCCGTCGTAGAGCTCGGCAACGTCGACATCGGTGGGCTTCAGGTCGGTGCGGGTCCAGAGATGGCGGGCGGCGTCGCGGGCCGGGAACGTCGTCATGTCGTCGAACTGGTCCCATGACGGCCGACCGGTCAGCGCCGTGCCGATGGCATTGACGTGCACCGCCGGTCTTGGGCAGTCGACCGCATAGTCGGCGTGCGAGACGACGAGCGCGGTCGAGCCGTCACACGGGATGTCGCAGTCGAGCAGGCACAGCGGGCTGGTGATCATCCGTGCGGCCAGGTAGTCGTCGAGGGTTATCGGCGCCTGGTAGATCGCCTTGGGGTTGAGCGCGGCGTTCGCTCGCTCGACCACGGCGATCTGTCCGAGCTGTTCACGGGTCGTGCCGTACTCGTGGAAATGGCGGTTCGCCATGAGGGCGATCCAGTTCGCCGCCGACATGGCGCCGAACGGGATCAGGTACTGGAACGCGCCGGTCACGCCGGCCTCGCTGCGAGCCCCGATGCCGCGGCGGCCTCCGGTGCCCTGCGCGGTCGACTCGGTCACCGTGCGGTACACCAACACGTGGCGGCACAAGCCGGTCGCCACCGCCATGATCGCGTTGACGACCGCCGTGAGCTGGGCCGGACCTTCGCCGGCGCCGGTGTACCAGTTGAGCCGCAGGCCGAGGGCGTCGTGGACCTCGTTGGGTCCGGGACCACCGAAGCCGCCGTTGGCGGTGCCGGAGCCGCCGCCGGGATAGGTGGACAGGCCGTCGATGTCGTCGAGGGTCAGCCCGGCGTCGGCCACCGCCTCGGTGCAGGCCGCGATCGTGAGGGCGAGCTCGTGGACCCCGAGGCGCCGGCCGATCTGGGACTGGCCGATGCCCGAGATGATGGCGTCGCGCTCGCGCACGATCATGCTGCTGTCCCGCCGTCGGGGACGAACTGCGGGAGCCACACGTCGCCGTGTTGTTCGAACGCCACCCGGACCGGCATGCCGATGTAGATGGCCTCAAAGTCACAGTCGCGCAGATTCGACGTGATCCGCAGCCCGACCTGCTCGTCGAGCTCCACGAGGACGATGGCGTAGGCGTCGGCTCCGGGGATCCACTGCTGGTGGTTCACCGTGTACGAGTGCACCGTGCCGGAGCCGCTCGTCGGCTCGTAGGCGAGGTCATGGCCCCCGCAGGAGCGGCAGCGCGGCAGCGGTGGGTGCAACCAGGTGCCGCACGTACCGCAGCGCTGGACGTGCAGGCGGCCGTCGGCGCCCCCGGTCCAGAACTCGCGGTTGAGGTCGTCGAGATACGGAAGTGGGCGGTGCGGCAGAAGTCGAGGGAGCGGCACGTGGCTCAGCCGGAGATGAGCGCGAAGGCGCCCTCGAGGTCGGCGTCGGGAATGTCGACGGGCACGTCGGGCGACGAGAACACCGATCCGTCAGGGCCGATGAGGGTGAAGTCGTCGATCGAGCCCTCGTCGATCTCGAGGTTGTCGATGGCGAGCAGATACCACTGCTGGCCCGGTCCGGGCGGGTAGAACTCGGCGCAGTCGTCGACCGAGAAGTCGCCGAAGATGTCCGGCTCGCCGAAGGTCGAGTCGGTCTCGATCAGCTGGATCTCGCAGAGCGAGTTGAACGAGTCGTCGGCCACACCGACGTAGACGTCGAGGTCGCCCGAGTAGGTGTGCGAGATGGCGATCGACGCCAGCAGGTCACCAGAGGGGCCGTCGGGGGCGATGACGATCGGGAGCTGGCTGCCGTCGAACTCGAGCCCGACACCGGTCACCGGGTCGGCGTCGGGGATCGGCAGAGGCACACCCGGATGGTCATAGATGGCGCCGTCGGGTCCGAACAGGATGAAGGCCTCGATCGAACCGGTATCGATCTCGAAGTGGTCCCACGCGGAGATGTACCAGCGCTGGTCCGGGCTCGGCGGGTAGAACGCCGAGCACTCGGGCAACTCGACGTCGAGCGAGAGGTCGACGCCGGTCACCTGGATGTCCGGCGCGGAGACCTGCACCTCGCACAAGATGTTGTTCGCGGCGTCGACCACGCCGACGTAGGCCTCGAGGTCGCCGACGTAGGGGTGGCTGATGAGCAGGCTCACCGTCGGCACCGACATCCCGGAGCCGGCCTCGTCACCGTCTAGCAGCAGCGCCACCCCGTCGGGATCGGCATCGGGAATCGCCAGACCGGCGTCGGGTGCGTTGTACACGATGCCGTCGGGCCCGGTGAGCGAGAAGTGGTCGAGCGTGCCTTCGTCGACTTCGAGGGTGTCGGCGACGAACAAGAACCACTGCTGATCGGGCGTGGGCGGGTAGAACTCGCCGCATTCGCTGAGCGACACGTCGCCGACCACGTCGTCGCTGTCGTTGGACGAATCGGGCGAGAACAGCGCCACCTCGCAAAGGGTGCGACCCTGGGCATCGGCCACCCCGGCGGTCACCAGCAGGTCGCCGGCGTAGCTGTGGGTGATGACCACCGACACCGCGGGGAGCTCGACGTCGGCGCCCTGGCCCGACCCGCCGGCCTGTCCCTGGGTCGCCGTGCTGCCGTCGAGCAACAAGGCGATGCCATCGACGTCGTTGTCGGGGACCGCCGCCGGCGAGCCGCCGAAGTCGTAGTCGACGATTGTGCCGTCGGGACCGACGACGGTGAACTGGTCGACCGTCCCTTCGTCGATCAGCGCGGTGTCGGCGACGGTGAGGAACCACCGTTGGTCCGGTGTGGGCGGGTAGAAGGCCGCGCACTCAGTCATATCGATGTCGCCGGCCAGCTCGCCACCGGTGCTGTTGGTGAGATCTGGGTCGAGTACCACGACCGAGCAGATGATCGTGTCGGTCGCGTCGGCGACGCCGGCGCGGATCTGGAGGTCGCCGTGGTACTCGTGGTTGATGGTCACGCTCACGTAGGGCTGGCTCGGATCGATCTCGCCACCGAGGCCGCTCGAAGCGCCCGAGCTGCCACCGTCGACTCCGACGAACGCCGTCGTACCCGTGGGGTCGGCGTCGATGATCGGCAGCGGGAGGCCGAGCGCGGGGTACGGCACGCCCTCGTCGTGCACGACGAAGGAGATGAGCTGACCCTCGTCCTCGGCGAGGGTGTCCTCGACGAACACGAACCACTGCTGGTCAGGGCCCGGGGGAACGAACTGGGCGCAGTCGGAGTCGGACACGTCGACGGTGCCGCTCAGGTTGTCTTCGCCGTCCTCCTCGTCGGGGGTGAACAGCTCGAGGTCGTCGCACAAAGCGTTGCCGTCGGCGTCGACCACTCCGACGGTGACCCGTAGATCGCCGCGGTACGAGTGGCTGATGTCGAGCTCGACCAGGACCTCGCCATCGCCGCCACCACCTCCGCCTCCCCCGCCGCCACCAGCGAGCCCGTGCTCGGCGAACGCGGCCTCGATCAGATCGCGGTCGGCGTCGCCGTACTGGGCCTCGTTGGCCGAGAGGTAGTGGGCGGCGATGTCGGGCAAGCTGTCGTTGGAGCCGATGTAGTAATTCGACGCGAGCACAGTGGTCAGCACCCGGTCGCGCACCTCGTTGCAATCATCGCTTCCCGGGCAGCCGTCGATGTCGAGGCCTTCCTGGTCGAGCAAGGCGCCCAGCACGTCGTAGATGGCGCCGGTGTAGATCTCGCCATCGACATGGGGTTCCTGGACCAAGTCGTCGGGGTACACGCTTTCGCCGTCCATGCGGCGCAGGCACTCCTGGTCGGTCCAGATGAAGAAGCACTCGGCGTCGCCGGTTCGGTACTCGAGGGTGGTGAGGTAGGCGAAGATGTCGCCGAAGCCCTCGTGGTAGGCGCCGGTCTCGCCGCCGAGCAGACCGGGGTTCACGTCGTCGAGCAGGGCGTGGCCGTACTCGTGCAAGATGCCCGACGCGTCCTCGCTCTCGTTGATGCCACCGCCGGTGGTGCCGGTGCCCATGTAGATCTGCTGCTCGGCCGGGGAATAGAAGGCGTTGTCGAGCGTGTCGGGATCGAGGGCTACGACGGGGAAGGACCGGTTGAGGTTGTCGTCGAAGCCCAAGCGCTGCACAGTGCGCTGGCCGTAGTCGATCCAGTAGTAGGCGTTCTGGGCCTCGAACCCTCGCTGGCCGCGGCCGGCGCCCCACTGGGCGTCGTCCTGGGCCTCGCTGGTGGGGTTCAGGTTCTGGTTGAGATCGGCGAACTCGCCGACAAGATCACCGTCGTCGGGGTCGTCTAGGCCGAGCAGCTCGACACCGGTGAGGAAGGCGTTGGCGTCGTCGGCGGTGAGGCTGGCGTCGCCGCCCGAGGCGTAGATGGGGTCGACGAGAAAGATGCACGCCGACGGGGCGTCGGGTAGGTCGCATTGGTCGCCGGAGCTCTGCGCCAACTTGGGCGACGCGGCGGACGACGTGGTGCCCGTGGTAAGGCCTTCGACTCGGGCGCGGCGTTCGGCGCCGGCCTGGGTTGCCGACAACACGTCGCCACTGAGGCCGTCGACGACGATCGTCCAGTCCGCGACCGGGTCGCTGGTGTGGAACTGGACCTGCCAGGCCGCGAGCAGGTCGGTGCCGTTCTGGATCCAGATCGCCTCGGCCACGGTGGACTCGACGGTCCCATCCAACGCCTTCGCAGCGTCGCTGACGGCCGCCTCCTCGGTGAGGGTCATCTGCATCGACTCGGGCGGCGTTCCGCCGCTCAGCTCGTCGGTCGCCGACTGGACCGACCCGTCCTCGAGCACGTGAACGGTAAGACCGGCATCGAGCACCCGGTGCTCGTCGTAGACCTGGTCGAAGCGCACGTGCGATACCGCCCCAGAGCTGTCGACGCCGGCTACCACGAGCGACTCCCGGATCGAGTCGCCGATGCCGGATTCGTCGGCGATCCATTCCTCGGCCGCCTCGATGGCGGCTTCGTCGTCGGCGTTCAGCTCGTCGCCCCCATCCTCGTCGCCCCCGCCGTTGCCCTCACTCGAACCGTCGGTGGACCCGTTGTCGTCGTCGGCGTCGTCGTCGCCGCCGCTGCAGCCGAGGGCCACGAGGGCGAGGACGAGTAGAAGCGACAGCAGTCGCCGGATTGTCGCAGTCATGGTGGTCCTTCTGCTCGGTGAACCCGGCCGGGGCTCCTGGGGGTGAGGGTAACGCCCCCATCGGTTCGGATCGGCGCGAAATCAATGTCGTGATCATTACGATTCGCTTTCAGAGAGTCCGCGGATAGGCGAAGATCTCGCGTCCGAACGATCGACGTCGCCTTGCTGCGCAAGCCGACAACGCACTGTGTTGCTGGGTCGCATGCGCCTATCGGCGCATGCTCTAAGGTCGAAAGACTGTGGAAAGCGAGCAGGCCATGGACGGCGAGCGTGTCCTTGTCGATTTCGACGATGCCGAGGTGTCCGACGACGCACTGGTCGTTCGAGGGTCTTTGCCTGCGGGCACGGCGGTGCGGCTAGACGTGCGTCGATACAAGTCGATGCCGGGCTACGCCGGGATCGAGGTCATGGGCGTCACGGCCAAGGGCTCGGCGGGCGAGGGACAGCGCTTCGCCTTGCGGCTCGATCTCGGCGGTGTGTGGGGACGCGACGGCATCGAGGTGGTCGGCGCATCAAACGCCGTCCGCTTCGACCGGCCGGAGCGCTACTGACCGGCCGGCCGTGACCGGGCCTGACCGGGCGGCCCGGGCGCTTCGGCGCCGCCTGCTCAGTGACATCTACGGCCCCGAAGCTGGATCGACCGCTGCCAGCTCCATCGACGACCTGGTCGACGGAGCCATGGCGCGCGGCGATTCCACCCTTGCCTCTCGCTCCGGTTGGGACGAGAACGACCTGTGGCTGATCGCCTACCCGGACCACGTGCGCGAGCCAGGGCGTCGGTCGCTCGCCACGCTGGCCGAGCTCCTCGCCGGACCGCTCGCGGGTTTGGCGACGGGCGTGCACGTGCTGCCGTTGCACCCGGCGACCTCTGACGGAGGGTTTGCCGTCGCCGATTACGACGTCGTGGATCCGTCGTTCGGCTCGTGGTCCGACGTCGAACGCCTCGCCGAGGCGGTCGACGTGATGGCCGACGCCGTCGTCAACCACACCAGCGCGTCACACCCGTGGTTCCGCGGTTTCCTCGCCGGTGAAGCGGCGCGATCTGGCTGGTACCGGGTGCCCGACCCGAACGGTGACCTCGGGCCGGTCGTCCGGCCGAGGACCAGCCCCCTGATCACGACGTTCGAACTGTCCGCGGGGGGCGAGGTCGACGTCTGGACGACGTTCTCGGCGGATCAGGTCGACCTCGACGTTCGCACGCCCGACGTGGTGGTCGCGCTGTGCGCCGTGCTGTTGAACTACGTCGCCCACGGAGCGGGGGTGTTGCGGCTCGACGCCATCGCGTACCTCGCCAAGCAGGAGGGGACGCCGAGCATCCATCTGCCCGATACCCATCGCGTCGTGCAGGTGTGGCGATCCGCGCTCGGTGAGGCATCGCCCGGCACGCTCGTGGTGACCGAGACCAACGTCGCCCACGTCGAGAATTTGTCGTACCTGGGCGACGGCGAGATCGCCGAGGCCGACATGGTGTACCAGTTCGCGCTTCCGCCACTCGTGCTGCACACGCTCACGACTGGGGACCCCGCAGCGCTGGTGGAATGGTCGCCGCTCGCCGCGACACCCTGGCCGGGAACGACCACGCTGTCGTTCCTCGCCTCGCACGACGGGGTCGGTGTGCGGCCTCTGGAGGGGCTGGTGGATCCGGTCGCCGTCGAAGCGCTGGCCGCGCTGACAGAACGCGCCGGCGGGGTGGTCAACCGCTACCGGCACGGATCGGGCGAGGACCGACCCTACGAGCTGGCCGCGGCGTGGTTCTCTCTGATGGACGGCGACGTGGACCCCGTAGTTGCTCTGGCTCGTCACCTCGCCGCGCACGCCCTGATGCTCGCCCTGCCGGGCGTTCCGCTCGTGTACCTGCACAGCCTGCTCGCGACGCCCAACGACACCGTGACGTTCGCCGCAACCGGTCACGGGCGCGACCTCAACCGCGCTCGACTCGACCGTGCCGTTCTGTGGTCCCGACTGGGCGAACCGGACTCGCTCGCCCGGCGGAGCCTCGACGGGATCTCGGCGCTCGTTGCTGCCCGGCGCTCGTCGCCAGCGTTTCACCCCGAGGCACCGCACCGGGTGTCGAGCCCGGAACCGGGCGTCGTGCTCGTCGAACGTGTCGGCTTCGGTGGCGAGGAGGCGGCGGTGTGGATCGAGGTGGCCGGGCGCCCGGTCGCGGTGCCTGGACGCGATGCTCGGTGGGTAGCAATCCCGACGCGTGACCCGCTCCCGGCCGAGGTCCGAATTCGTCCCTTCGGCTCGGTCTGGGCCATCCGCGGTCAACCCGACGCGCCGCGGCGCCGATAATGGGAGATGTGAGAGCTCGGCGCATCCCGGTCGCGGCGACCGCGGTCGCCGTGGTGCTGGTCGCCGGCGGTGCGCTCGTTGGCCTTGGCGCCCGTGACCGCGAGCCGAGCGATGTCGCCGTGGTTGCCGCGCCGCCGACGACAATTGTCACGACCGCCGCACCCACGACGTCGGCGGTCCCCGCGGTCACAGCGGTCACGACGACCGAGGTTCCGCGTGACCCGTACGAGTCGCTCGTCGCGACGATCAAGCCCGAAGTGTCGGTGCTCGAGACCTTTGCCGAGCCCGACACCGACACGCCGGTTCACTTCGAGTTCGCCGTGACCAACCCGACGTACTTCGGCCAGCCCCAGACGTTGCTCGTCCTCGAAGGCGACGCCGACGATCGATGGCTCCGCGTGCAACTGCCGGTGCGTCCCAATCACAGCACGGCGTGGATACGCGCCGCTGACGTGACGCTGTCGACCCACACGTTCCACGGATTGGTCGACGTGAGCGACCGCACGGTCAAGTTCTTCGACCGTGACGAGTTGCTGATCGAGACCGTCGCGGTGGTCGGCCGTGACAACACGCCGACGCCGCTCGGCCGGTTCTATGTGAACGAGATGCTGCCGCAGGCGAGCTCGGGCGGCGCGTACGGTCCGTACATCTTCAGCCTGTCGGCGTTCAGCGAGACGCTCGACACGTTCAACGGCGGCATCCCGGTGATCGCCCTGCACGGCACGAACCACCCCGAGCTGATCGGACAGGCCCGGTCGAACGGCTGCATACGCATGCCGAACGAGATCGCCGAGCAACTCGCCGCCACCATCCCTCCGGGTACGCCCGTAGAGATCGTGGCCTGAATCTGGTTAGCTCTCATCCATGAGCGAAGCGCAGCGAGCGAATGCAGCCGTGGGAGCGCAGCTCCCCGGATGCCGATGGGGTCTGGGGGCGCGCAGCCCCCAGCGACGACCATGAGCGACAGTGCGACGCAGGTCACGAACCTCCTGTACCTCTACGCCGAGCGCATGGACGCCGGTGACTTCGCCGGCGCCGCGGAGCTGTTCCGCCACGCCCGGATCTTGCTCGGGAACGGCGTCGTGGCGAGCGCCGACGACGTTCTGAAGATCTGGGAGGACAATGTCATCCGCTACGACGACGGTACGCCTCGCACCAAGCACGTCACGACCAACGCCCTCGTCGAGGTCGACGACGCTGCAGGCACGGCGACGTCGCGCTCGTACTACACCGTGTTTCAGCAGATCGTGGGTGGCCCGTTGCAGCCGATCGTCGCCGGCCGCTACCACGACCGCTTCGAGCGCGTCGACGGCGCGTGGCGCTTCGTCGAGCGCGACTACTCCCTCATGGACCTCCTCGGCGACCTGTCCCACCACCTCCGCATGACTTTCGACTGACAGCCCGGTGGAGAGGCGGGGGTTGTGAGCCGCGGGTAGCCTCGGTCGCGTGAGCGACTATCGGCCACCGCTTCGGGATCTGCGATTCACCCTCGAGCATCTCACCGACTACGCGGCTGTCGCGGCGTTGCCCGAGTTCGGGCACGCCGACCTCGACACGGTGTCGGCGATCCTCGACGAAGCGGGCCGGTTCATGGCCGAGGTCGTGGCACCGACCAACCGCGCCGGCGACCATGAGGGCAGCCGTATTACCGCGCCCGGAGTCGTGACGACACCGGAGGGCTATCGCTCGGCCTACGCCCAGATGGTCGACGCCGGGTGGACCGCGGTGCCGTTCCCGGCCGAGTACGGCGGCGGCGGGTTCCCGTGGACGGTCGGGCTCGCCATCCAGGAGATGCTCACCACGGCCAACATGGCGTTCTCGCTGTGCCCGCTCCTGACCCAAGGCGCCATCGAGCTGCTGCTACACCACGGGTCCGAAGAACAGCGCGAGACGTGGCTGACCAAGATGGTGACCGGCGAGTGGACCGGCACCATGAACATGACCGAACCCGATGCCGGTTCCGATGTCGGCGCGCTGCGGACCCGGGCCGTGCGGGGCGGCGACGGCACCTACCGGATCAGCGGGCAGAAGATCTTCATCACCTACGGCGAGCACGACATGGTGGACAACATCGTCCACCTGGTGCTGGCCCGCACGCCTGACGCCCCGCCGGGGACCAAGGGCATCTCGTGCTTCGTCGTCCCGAAGTTCTTGCTCGACGACACGGGCCGGCCGGCTGCGCGCAACACGGTCGAGGTCGTTTCAATCGAGCACAAGCTCGGCATCCACGGCAGCCCGACGTGCGTGATGTCCTACGACGATGCCGTCGGCTACCTGATCGGCGACGAGAACCAGGGCATGCGGTTCATGTTCACGATGATGAACAACGCTCGTCTGTCGGTCGGCATGCAGGGCCTGTCCATCTCCGATCGCGCCTACCAGCAGGCCTTGGCCTACGCGCAGGACCGTCGCCAGGGTCGCGCCGTGGGTGCCGCGAGCGGGCCGTCGCCGATCATCGACCACGCCGACGTGCGCCGGATGCTGCTGACCATGCGGTCGACGATCGAAGCGATGCGGGGCATCCTGTTCGCCAACGCGGTGGCCATCGACCTCGGCCGTCACGGGCCCGAGGGCGACCGCGAACGACACGACGAACGCGCGGCGCTGCTCACGCCGATCTCCAAGGGCTGGTGCACCGACATGGGTGTCGAGCTCACGTCGCTCGGTGTGCAGATCCACGGTGGCATGGGCTTCGTCGAGGAGACCGGCGCCGCCCAGTACTACCGCGACGCCCGCATCTCGCCGATCTACGAGGGGACCAACGGTATCCAGGCCATCGACCTCGTCGGCCGCAAGGTGCCGATGCGAGGCGGGGCGGCGATCGCCGATCTGCTCGCCGACGTCGAGGAGGCCGGGGTCGCCGCCCGGGCGCTCGGTGAGACGCTCGGAGCGTTCGCCGATCGCTACGACGAGGCGCTGGCGGCCGTGCGCCGGTCCACGGCGTGGATCCTCGAGCATGGAGCGACCGATCCGAACCAGGCGCTGGCGGGCGCCACGCCCTACGCGCGGATGCTCGGCACCCTGCTCGGCGCCTGGGTGCACGCCCGGTCGGCGCTGGCCGCGGCCCCCGGAGCCGGCACCGACGCGTTCCTGGCCGCCAAGCTGGTGACGGCCCGGTTCTACGGGGAGCAGATCCTGCCGTCGGTCATTGGTCTCGAGCCAGCGGCCACCGCTGGCGCCGATACCTTGTTCGCCCTCGACGTCGGCCAGCTCGCCGGCTGACAACTGAAAGCAGAGCTCATGCGCACCCGAAATCACGGTCTCGCGGTCCTGTTCCTTACCGTCGCGCTGGTCGGCGCTTCGTGCTCGGACCGCAGCGACGAGGTGGTCGCCAGCGACGACGTCGAGTCGGCCGAGACCACCGCGCCCGCCGAGGACACGCCGAAGGAGACCACGACCGTCGCTCCTGAGGTCGAGGAGACGACGACCGCCGAGCCGGCGACCGAGGTGGTGTGGGACGAGGTCGTCCCTGGAGGCGATTGCCAGTGCGCCGATGGCAGCGAGTACCGCTTCTGGGTGCGCGAGGCCGACCCGACCAAGGTCGTGTTCTTCCTCCAAGGCGGCGGTGCCTGCTTCGACCCGACGTCGTGTGACTTCGAGGACGGCAACTACTCGGTGACCGCTGACGCCGACGACGACCCGTCCGATGCCGAGGGTCTGTTCGACTTCGACAACCCCGACAACCCCTTCGCCGACTGGTCGTTCGTGTTCGTGCCTTACTGCACCGGCGACATCCACCTCGGCACGCGCACCAACGAGTATTCGCCCGAACTCGTCGTGAACCACGTTGGCTCGATCAATGCGACGACGGCGCTCGACGAGATGGTGACCCGGTTCCCCGACGCCGCCGAGATCGTCGTGGCGGGCGAGAGCGCCGGGTCTGCGCCAACTCCGCTGTATGCCGGCATGGCCGCCGACCGCTACCCCGACGCCCGGGTCGCGGTGCTCGCCGACGGATCGGGCGCGTACCCCGACGTGCCGGCGGTCAACGCCACGATCGGCGCACTGTGGGGCACGCGCGATGTGCTACCCGACTGGCCCGGGGTCGAGGGTCTCGCGGTCGAGGAGCTGAGCCTGCCCGACCTGTTCGTGTTCGCCGCCGCGCAGCACCCCGACATCTTGTTCGCCCGCCACGACTACGCGTTCGACGAGACCCAGGTCTTCTTCGGCACCCTGGCCGGGTTCGGCGGTGACGACCTGGTCGAGTTGATCGACGGGAACGAGGTGCAGATCGAAGCCGGTGGAGTCGATCTGAGCAGCTACATCTCGCCGGGCGAATCCCACACCGTGCTGGGCCAGAACGCGGTGTACACCGAGACCCTCGAGGGTGTGGCGCTGATCGACTGGATCGCGACGGTCGCGTCCTTCGAGTCACCAGGGGACGTGCACTGCATCCAGTGCGAGCCTCCGGCGAGCACGTGATGTGAGGCGAGTGCGAGCCCGGTTAGCGTCCCCGACGTGAACGCGCTCCTCGCCAGCATCCCGAGCCCGGGGTCCAAGCAGCTCGAGCTCGGGCCGATCAACCTCCGGTACTACGGGCTGATGATCGCGTTGGGTGTGCTCGCCGCGGTATGGCTGGCCCAGAAGCGGTGGAACGAGCGCGGCGGCGGGCCCGACGACATGTCGGCGGTGGCGTTCGTAGGCGTGCCGGCCGGTCTGATCGGCGCCCGGCTGTACCACGTGATCACCGACTGGGGTCGGTTCGAGGACCGCCCGGGCGACATCGTCAAGATCTGGGAGGGCGGGCTCGGCATTCCGGGTGGGATGCTGGCCGGCCTCCTCGTCGGCGTATGGGCCGCGAAACGCCGGGGGATGAGCGGCGCCGGGACCCTCGACGCGGTGGCGCCGGCCTTGCCGCTCGCTCAGGCGATCGGACGATGGGGCAACTGGTTCAACCAGGAGCTGTTCGGCGGTCCGACCGATCTCCCGTGGGGTCTCGAGATCGATGGTCGCTACCGCCCGGCCGAGCACGCGACGGTCGAGACGTTCCATCCCACGTTCCTCTACGAGAGCCTGTGGAACCTGGCCCTGTGCGCCGGCTTGCTCGCGCTCGATCGCAAGCGGATCGTGCCCCGCGGGCGGCTGGTGTTCGCGTACCTCGTCGGCTACGGCGTGGGCCGGTTGTGGGTCGAGTCACTCCGCATCGACGCCGCCAACCACGTGTTCGGCGTTCGGGTCAACATCTGGGTCAGCCTGATCGCGATCGTCGCGGGTCTGATCTTGTTGTTCCGGCCGGGGCGTCAACCGCTCGGCGGCGGCACCGAGCTCGACGAGGACCGACTCGGAGAGGGCGGGCCAGGCGTCGACAGCCCACGGCCCGAAGGCTCGATCGGTGAGGGCGACGAGCCCGATTCCGGCGATGGGATCGACCCAGACGAAGGTGCCGGACTGGCCGAAGTGCCCGAAGGTGGCAGCTGAGTTCGATGGTGCCGTCCAGTGCGGGCGCTTGAGGCCCCGCACCTCCGCGCCCATGCCCCACGGGTTCGGGTCCTGACGCCCGAACCCCGGGAGCACGCCCGCGAGAGTCGGCAGGTACGGAGTGGTGAGAGCGGCGAGCGACTCGGTAGCGAGCAGGCCGGGCCGACTCAGGGCACCCACGAGCCGGGCGAGGTCGGCGACGCTCGACTCGGCGCCCGCACCGGCATCGCCCACGAGGACGGTGTTCGCCATCCCGAGCGGGCGGATCACGCCCTCCTCGAGGTACTCGGCGAAGGACAGTCCCGTTGCTTGGGCCACGCCGGCGGCGAGCGTGGCGTAGCCGGCGTTGCTGTAGATCCGGCGGGCACGCGGCGGGGCGAGGATGGCGCCGTCGGGACCGAGCCCGCTGGCGTGCGCGAGAACATCGGCGAAGGTCGCTCCGGACTCGATGAGAACGTCGTCGAGGGCGATACTGCCCTCCTCGGCGGCGAGGTGGACGGCGGTCGCGGTGAGCAGCTTGGTGACCGATGCCAGCGGATAGGTGGCGTCGAGGTCGCCGCGAGCGGCAAGGACCACGCCGTCGAGGTCGACGACCGCGGCCGCAGCGCGCGCCACCGACCAGACGTCGAGGAGGTCCAGCGCCGCCATGACCGAACTTTATGGGAGCGCAGCGATCGAGTGGGCGGCCGAGGGAGCGCAACCTCCGCGATGTCGGGATGCCGGGCCACTACCGTGGCGCGCCGTGAGCGAGCTCTTCTCCACCGTGGCGTCCAGCGAGCAGGGCATGCGCGTCGACCGGGCGTTCGCGTTCATCGACCTGTCGGGATTCACGTCGTACACCGAGACCTACGGTGACGCCGAGGCCGTCGCCGTGTTGCGTATCTTCCGGGCGATCGTGCGCGATGTTGCCGGCCGGCGGGGCGTGCGGGTCGCCAAGTGGCTCGGCGACGGGGCGATGTTCGTGGCGATCGACACCGAGTCGCTGATCGACGCCATCGTCGAGGTCGAGCACCTGATCGACGAGAGCGACTGCAAGCTCAACCTTCGCGGCGGCATCGCCGCCGGACCGGTGCTGCTGTTCGAGGGCGACGACTACATCGGTGGCCCCGTAAACCTGGCGGCCCGCTTGTGCGACGTGGCCCAACCCCACGAGATCATCGCCCCGGCCGACATCACGACCTGGCTGCTGGTCAACGCCGAGAAGGAACGCATCGGAGCCCGCCAGGTGTCGGGCTTCCCCGAGCCGATCGAGCTGGTCCGCCTCGGCAAACACATCGGCGAGCCGTGAGGCATCGACAGGTGTCGGGCGACTCGTTCCCCGGGGCGGTCGATGCCGTCATCTCGGCTATCGAGTCGGGCACCGTGTTGACCTACGGTGAGGTGGCGGTCGAAGCGGGATATCCAGGCGCGGCGCGAGCCGTCGGCCACCACCTTCAGCGGTCGGGCGGTACCCTTCCTTGGTGGCGGGTCGTGGCGGCGACTGGCCGACTGGTGCCAGGACACGAGACCGAACACGCCAGCCACTTGCGGCGCGAAGGCGTCGAGGTCACCGCAAACCGGGTCAGAATGACCCGCTCGTCGGGCCGGCGGGCCCGGCGTCCCAATACATGAGAACCGAGACATGACAACAACGTTCGCCGACCTGGGTGTCGATCCCGACATCGTCGCCGCCATGGCCGCCCGGGGCATCGAGGCCCCCTTCCCCATCCAATCCCTCACCATCCCCGACGCGCTCGCCGGCCGCGACGTGTGCGGCAAGGCCAAGACCGGGTCGGGCAAGACGCTCGCCTTCGGCATACCCATCGTGCAGAACCTCGACCCCGGTGACCATCATGAGCCCCGGGGCCTGGTACTTGTCCCCACCCGCGAGCTCGCGCTCCAGGTCCGCAAGGAGCTAGCGGTTCTCGCCGAGGCCCGGTCGGCGAGGGTCGCGGCGATCTATGGCGGCGCGCCGATCGAGAAACAGATCGCCGAGATCGACCAAGGCGTAGACATCGTGGTCGCGACTCCGGGTCGGATGATCGACCTGCTCGAGCGAAAGATCGTCGATCTCCGCAAGATCGAGCGCGTCGTCATCGACGAGGCCGACCGCATGGCCGACATGGGGTTCCTCCCGCAGGTCGAGTGGATCCTGCGCAAGGCCCGCCCCGATCACCAGACCCTGTTGTTCTCGGCCACGCTCGACGGCGCCGTGCACGCCCTCATCGAGCGGTACCAGACCGATCCGGTGCAGCATGAGGTCGAGTCGCACCTCCACACGATCGAGGAGATGGTGCACCGCTTCGTTCTCGTCCACGACATGGACAAGGCCAAGGTGGCGGCAACGATCGCCCGCAACAACAAGCGTACGATCATGTTCACCCGCACCAAATGGGGGGCCGACAAGCTGGCGTCGAAGCTCAACGACGAAGGTGTCCAGGCCGCGGCGATCCACGGCGACCTGCGCCAGAGCATGCGCGAAAAGGCGCTGGCCGATTTCCACGCCGGCCGACTTCCGGTGCTCGTCGCCACCGATGTCGCCTCTCGGGGCATCCACATCGACGACGTCGACGTCGTCGTGCACTACGACCCACCGCAGGATCACAAGAGCTACCTCCACCGGTCCGGTCGCACCGCGCGTGCTGGCGCAGCGGGGTTGGTCGTGACGCTCGTGCTGTGGAACGAGGAGCTCGAGGTCAAGCAGCTCCAGCGGCGGGTGTCGATGGCGATGCCGATCGTGTCGATGTTCTCCAACGACGAGCGACTCGCCGACCTGCAGTCGTGGGATCCGAAAGAGCCGGCACCGCAATCGCGCCGCACCGGCTGATCGAGACCGGCCGCGCCGCGCAGGTCGTGGCCGGCCGGCAGGGAGCGACCGGTGCCGAGCTAGTGGCGGCCGCGGTGTGGGCCGTCGATGGCCCCGGCCGGCTGGCCGAGATCGCACCTCCGGTGCCGGTACGCCTCGACGTGGTCGCGCTCGTGGCCGCGGAGATCGAGTCGGTGTCCGGGATCGACGACCCCTTCGTGCTCGGGGCGCTGCACGAGCTGTCGCTGGCCTCGGCTGACCGGCGTCGAGGTGGCGTTCACCTCACCCCGCCGGAGATCGCGACCGGCGTGCTCGACCGGTCTCTCGACGGCATGTCGACGCGGCCGGCTCGGGTGATCGATACCGCCTGCGGCGGCGGCGCCTTCCTGCTCGCCGCCGCGGACCGCCTGGCGGCGCACACCGATCTCGTGGGTTACGACATCGATCCGGTCGCCGCGTGGTGTGCCCGGCTGGCGACCGCCAGGGTGGGGGTGGCCGCCGATGTGCACGTCGTCGACACGATCCGGGCCGCGGTCGATCCCGGTTCGCCGGCCGACTTGGTCATCGGCAACCCGCCGTTCCTGCCGCAGCGTCGGTCGGCGACCGCGCGCGGCGACGCCGAGCGTCGCGCCCTCCGAGCTCGCTTCGGGAACCTGATCGGCCCCTACACGGACGGGGCCGTGGCCTTCCTGCTCGACGCGCTCGAGCGAGTCCGCCCCGGTGGTCGGGTGGCGTTGATCCTCCCGTGGTCGGTGATCGCCACCCGCGATGCCGCGGCCGTGCGCTCTCATATCGGTTCAGTCGGCGACCTGGTGCACCTGTGGGCGGGCGGGCGGGGCATCTTCGCCGGTGCGTCGGTCCAGGTGTGCGCAGTGGTGATCGAGCGACGGGTCGGCCGCTCGCCAGGGGTCTCGGTGACGCGCAGCCGGGACGCGGGATTCGAGCCGTTGGGTCCCCGCCCGATCGACAGCGCGGTGCGAGCCGGTAACTGGGCGGCTCTTCTCGCCGACTCGCTCGGCGCACCCGATGGACCTCACGCCGGCGAGCTCGACGGCCGTTTCGGCCGCGTCGGAGACCGGGCCGAAGTGGCCGCCGGCTTCCGTGACGAGTTCTACGCGGTCGTCCGCAACCTCCACGAGTCCCCCCCGGGCGAGGTGCCCGCCGCACCCGTCGTGTCGTCGGGGCTCATCGACCCGCTTCGATCGTCGTGGGGTAGGCGCCCGGCGCGGATGGGCGGCGCGGTCTGGGCGCGACCTGCGATCGATCTGGGCGTGGTCTCGGAGGCTCGCGTAGCCGCGTGGCTCGCCGCACGGCGTCGACCCAAGATCCTCGTGGCGACCCAAACGAGGGTGATCGAGGTAGCGGTCGATCCCTGCGGCCGGTCGGTCCCTTTGACACCGGTGATCTCGATCGAGCCGCAAGATCCTGGCGACCTCTGGCATCTGGCCGCCGTGTTGGCGTCGCCGACCGTGTCAGCATGGGCGCTGCGTCGCACCGCGGGCACGGCGCTGTCGGCGAACGCCATCAAGGTCGCGGCGCGCGACGTGCGTGATATGCCGCTGCCCGCAGCGGGCGCCGACTGGGACGTGGGAGCCGGCGCCGCGCGTCGCATTCACGATGGCGACCGCGGCTCGGCCGCGTGGCGGGCGCTCGGCGAGGCGATGGGGCGTGCTTATGGCGCGCCCGACGAGCTGGTCGACTGGTGGCTTGGGCGGATTCCGGCTTGACTCGGGGCGGGCCGGCTAGTTCACTGTCATCTCCAGCAACATCTTGAGCGGCTCGGTCGACGCCTCGGCGCCGACCCGGTCCGGCAACCTGGGGCGGACACCCAAGGTGCCTCTCGCGGAAACGTGGGGATGTGGCCCGGCTCCGGTCGGGCAACCAAGTGTCCAACCGACGTCGTCTCGGTCGTCGGGCCGCCGAGGTCTCGGCGGTGCCCGTCCCTGGTTGACCAGACCGCGCCTGCAACTACGAGGACGACCGATGGCCGGCGAGCCGCACCCGAGGAACTACCGCCCACCGCTGCCGGTTACCGGCGCGTGGCGCGAGGGCGATCACCCCGGTCGGCGCGCGTTCCACACCATGGCGCTTGGGCACCCGATCGCCTTGGAGGGCGGCGGCTCGCTACCGGCGGTGACGACGGCCTACGAGACGTGGGGGGCGCTGAACGACGATCGGTCCAACGCCGTGCTGGTGTGCCATGCCCTCACCGGAGACTCGCACGCTTCGGGAAAGATGGTGGTCGGCCATGCGTCCGACGGTTGGTGGGACGACTTGATCGGACCGGGGCGTGGCATCGACACCGACCGTTACTTCGTCGTCTGCGCGAACGTCCTCGGCGGTTGTCAGGGCACCACGGGACCATCCTCGACCGACCCCGACACCGGACGGCCCTACGGGAGTCGCTTTCCGGTTGTCACTATCCGCGACATGGTCAGGGTGCAAGCCAACCTGGCCGACGCCCTCGGTGTCCGCCGGTGGCATTCGGTTGTGGGTGGATCGATGGGCGGCATGCAGGTCGTCGAATGGGCGACGATCTTTCCCGACCGGGTGCGATCGTTCTGCGCGTTCGCCAGCACGTTGGCGGCCAGCGCCGAGCAGATCGCGTGGAGCGCGGCCGGTCGAACCGCCCTCGCTCTCGACCCCAAGTGGCGCGGCGGCGATTACTACGGGGCCGAACCGGGCGACGGCCCTCATGCCGGCTTGGCGGTGGCCCGCTCGATCGCTCAGATCACATATCGGTCCGACGCAGTGTTCGCCGGGCGGTTCGACCGCGAGCTCGTCGATTCCCGATCGATCTTCGGCCTTTGGGACCGGTTCCAGATCGAGGGCTATCTCGACCACCACGGGCTCAAGTTGGTGCGGCGCTTCGACGCCAACACCTACCTGCTCTTGAACCGGGCCATGGACCTGCACGACATCGCCCGCGGCCGCGGCGGCATCGACGCGGCAGTGCGGCGGATCACCGCGGCGTCGCTCGTGACATCGGTGTCGTCGGACCGGCTCTACCCGCCGCGGCTCCAAGTCGAGATGGTCGAGCGCCTGCGAGCGGCTCGGCTCGACTGCCGCTACGAGGTGATCGACAGTCCGCAAGGCCACGACGGCTTCCTGCTCGAGACCGACGTGCTCACCCCAATGGTGCGCGAGTTCCTTGCCGAGATGGAGGGGCGACCATGACCGATCCCGCGCCCACGGGTGGCCGCGACGCGGCGGGCGCCGACGCTCGACGTGACATGCGGCCCGAGACCCGGGCGATCCGCGCCGGCCGGACCGACGACGACACCGCGTTGGCGCCGACGCTGTGGATGTCGACGACGTTCGTCACGCCTACGGTCGAGTCGGGCCGGGAGATGGCGACGAGCACCACGTCGCGGCGCTTCTACACCCGCTACGGGAACCCGACCATCTGCGCCTTCGAGGACGCCATCGCCGAGCTCGAGGGAGCTGAGGCGGCGCGGGCGTTCTCGTCGGGCATGGGTGCGCTGACCGCCGTGATCCTCGGACTGTGCTCGTCGGGGGACCACGTCGTCGCCCAACGCCAGCTCTACGCGGGCACGCAGATGCTCCTCCAGAACGTCTGCCCCCGCTTCGGGATCGAGGTCACCTTCGTCGACGGCATGGTGCCGGGCGCCTTCGCGGCCGCGGTGCGGCCGGGCCGGACCATGCTCATTGTGGCCGAGACGCCGGCGAATCCTCAGCTGGGACTGGTCGACCTCGACGACCTCGGCGCGATCGAGGGTCCGATCACGATGGTCGACTCGACCTTCGCCACGCCGCTCGGTCAGCTCCCGCTCGCGCACGGCGTCGACCTGGTCGTCCACTCGGCCACCAAGGCCATCGCCGGCCACAACGATGCCACCCTCGGTGTGGTCGCCGGGTCGCGTGACCTCATCGACTGGGTGTGGCAGTTCGCCGTTCTGCAGGGAGCCAACGCCGCGCCGTTCGACGCGCTCAACGGGCTCCGGGGACTGCGGACGCTCGCCGTGCGGTTCCGGCAGCAGACCGAGTCGGCCCTGCGGATCGGCGAGTTCCTCTCTTCGCATCCTGGTATCGCGGCGGTGAGCCACCCCGGTCTCGCGTCGCACCCGCAACACGAGCTGGCGTGCCGGCAGATGACGCTCACGGGTGGCCTGTTGACCGTCGAGATCGCCGGCGGCCACGAAGCCGGCCGTCGCTTTGTCGAGTCGACCCGGATCGCCCAGCTGGCGACCTCGCTCGGCGGCCCCGAGACCCTGGTGACCCACCCGGCATCCACGACCCACGTCGGGCTGACCGACGAGGAGATGGCGGCGTCGGGGATCACCGCCGGAACCGTCCGGATCTCGGTGGGGCTCGAACATGTCGATGACCTGATCGCCGACTTCACCGCTGCTCTCAGCACGCCCGCCGGTAGGTGAACATTCCGAGCCCGAGACGCGGCGCTGTCGCTCGGGAGCTCTCGTCGAGGGCCGCCTTGCTGCCCGAACGCGGCAGGTGACCGATGCCCGAGCTGATCGAGGTCGAGGCGTATCGCCGGGCCGTCGAACGGGCGGTGGGCTGGCGGATAACCGGCGTCGATCTGCCCGACGAGTGGTATGTGAAGCGATCGACGCCAGACGAGGTCGCCGCCGCTCTCGTCGGCGCGACGGTTCGGGGCACGCGGCGACGCGGAAAGCTGCTCATGCTCGATCTGGGATCTCGTCGGCCCGTCGTCGGTCTGCGCTTCGGCATGACCGGCCGGCTGCTGGTCGACGGTCATGAGCCGGTCGAGACCCTCGAGTACGGCAGCAGTCGGGACGAGCCGGCGTGGGACCGGGTCACGATCCGGTTCGGGCGCCGAACCGTGGTGTTGAGGGACCCGCGCCGGCTGGGCGGCATCGAGCTCGACCCCGATCTCGCCGCGCTCGGACCCGATGCGGCGACGATCACCGCCCGCGAGTTGGCGCACGCTGTCGACGGCCTTCGGTCGCCGCTGAAGGCGGTGCTGCTCGACCAGTCCCGCATCGCCGGACTCGGCAACCTGCTGGTCGACGAGACGCTCTGGCGGCTCGGCCGTTCACCGTTGGTCGCGGCGGGCGCGCTGTCGAACCCCGAGGTCGCAGGCCTGGCCCGCGCGATCCGATCTACGGTCGTCACGCTCAGTCGCCGCGGCGGTTCACACACCGGTGACCTCCAGGCCTTCCGCCAGCCGGGCGCCGTGTGTCCTCGCGACGCGACCCCACTTCGTCGCTCGACCATCGGCGGCCGCACCACCTGGTGGTGCCCGCGTCACCAACTATGAGAAGCGGGCCGCTCCGCGCTCCTGGCCCGATACCCGGTACGATGCCGCCCTCGTGAGGGCGAGGGCGACATGGAGGACGTGGGGCCTGGTCGCCGCGAGCCTGCTGGTGGCTGGCGGAGGCTTGACAGCCGCACCGGGGGTCGCCGCTCAGGACCAGGTGACCACGACGTCGGTCGCGCCATCGACGAGCCTCGCTGCCCAGTCCGATCCGTCGGCGCCGATCACGACCGTGCCATCGGTGTCGACCACCGATCGCACCAAGAAGCTCGTCGACAACCATGTGAGGCTGCTCGTTTGGATCGGCGGTGCCGTGTTGGCGAGCCTGGCGGCGTTCGCCTGGCACACCTCGCCACGCCGGTGGGCGCGTGCCGAGACCAAGGCCGCCGCTCGGGCCGCGCAGCGTCGCGTCCAACGTCAGGTGACGCCGAGTGCACCGAGCGAGCCGACATCGCCGATCGTGCCCACCGTGGCCCGTGACGGGCCGGTTCAGCCACCTCGCCGCGCGCCCGATGTCCTACCGGTGCCGGAGCGAACCTCGCCGTCTGATCGGCGCTGGCCGCCCGCCCCGGACCAACCGGAACCGGCCACTCCGAGACCACCGGACGCCCGGCCGATACGGCGACCGCCGAACTGGCGCGACCCGGCGTCGTGACTCCACCCGGGATTGAGCCGGGATAGCGTTCCATCATGTCCGACGAGCTCGACATCGATGCCATGATCGGCCGCTTCCGCGAACGGGCGCAGGCGGTGCAGCGCCGCAACCTTCCACCGGTCGGCGGCGAGGAGCGGACCCGCTTTCTCCGGCAGGCCCAGATCGACTTCCAGGACTTCGCGATCATCGGCGACGCCGCGGGGTCCGTCGAGGACGGCTGCCTCGTCTTGCGGATCGATCTGCGCCCGCCCACGGCGCGCAGCGAGAGCTGACGCGCCGGCCACGACCAGTGGTCGGGATCGGACTTGTTGAGCGTGAGTCCGGCGACCGATCGCCTGGTGGCCTAGCCTGACCGACGTTCGACGACTGAACGCCAGGAGCACGTACGTGGACGACAACCCACCCCCTCCGCC
>CAYMJU010000179.1:0-19156 GCA_964390555.1 uncultured Acidimicrobiales bacterium
CGGGTGGACCAGTGCCGACGTGGTCGAGGCGAACGTCTGGCGATTCACGTCGGTGACTGCGGCCTGCGCCGACACGCTGACCGGCAGGTCGGGGTAGCCACCCTCGGGCTCGGCGAAGTCGACCCGCAGGTAGTGCGATCCGGCGCTGTCGGTGACGCCCGCGAACGTGGTGACTTGAGGCGGCTCGACCGGACCGGGGAAGCAGCAGTCCGATTCGAACGCCCGGTCGCCGAACGAGTTCGCTAAGTCCCCGGCGAAGCCGCCGTTGTACTGCAGCTCCCACCACAACGGCGTCACCCCGAACTGGAACTCGTCCCAACCCGGCGGCGCGTACGACGACTGGCTGGTGCTGACCGTCCAGGCGACCGCGGCATTCGGCAGTGGCCCACCGGCGTAGTAGGTCGCATCGACGGCGAACGTCGCCGGCTCGCGGCTGACGTAGGGACCGGGGCTTTCGGTGCGGGCGGCCACCTCGTACTCGGGGCGGCGGAACGACTGGATCTGGTACTGGTGGTCCCAGAACGAGTCGGCCTCGCCGTCGAGCTCGAGCGACAGCGACGTGAACCCCTCGTTCGCCCCGTCGGGCAGGTCGAAGGTCAGGTCGAACCCGCCGAGCGGGTTGAGCTCGACCGTGCCGGTGGCGACCTCGTTGAAGAAGCCGTCGTGGGCGATCCACGTGACCGTGCCCGTGCCGACGAGGTCGGGGTGAGCGAGGTCGGCGAAGGCCGTGCGCCGGACCCAACCCTTGACCGACACCGTCTCGCCCGGCCGATAGATCGAGCGGTCGTCGAACACGAACCACCGGATCTCGTCGGGTTGATCGAAGCGTTGCCAGCCGCCTCCGAACAGACCCGGCGACACGATGACCGAGTCGGTCCCGCGCCGAGCTACGGCCGTGTTGGTGGAGCCGAACTGACCGCTCGCCACCGAGGGCAGCTCGAGTCGAACCAGTCCGTCGATGCCGGTTCGGCCGCTGGTGATGTCGGTCTCGCCGTCGCCCAACGGCACGCCCGCAAGCTCGACCGCGACCCCGTCGAGCGCATCACCAGTCGTGAGCGACGTGGCCCACACGATGGCGCGCCGCTGGTCGACGAGCACGTCGACACCGAGGTCGGTGGCCTGGACCCAGGTGACAGTCGGCAGGTTGTCGAAGAATAGGTTCGACGTCCGCGGGTACGTCTCGGTCGTCTCGACGACCGCGATCAAGTGGCCCGGATCGCCATCGAGGGCGCTGGCGAGATCGATCGCCGTCTCGACGGCGCGATCGTCGTCGCCATCGACCGCGACGACCTCGTCGGTGATCAACTCGAACGTGCTCGGCAGCCGTACCGGCTCGTCGAACTGGCGGTTCACCCACCAGCTCGCGTACGCGGCCCACTCGTCGGGCTCGGCGGAGTAAAGGCGAACGCGGAGCTCGTCGTGGTTGACGCTCACGACCGGCAGCGTCGAACCGGGCGCGTGGGGGTCGAGCGTCGTGAGCTGCAGCGGGAACTGTCGAAGACTCGGACGAGCCGAACCGACCGACAACTCGACCTCGTCGTCGGCACCGAGCGTCTGGCCGAACACGTCGGTGAGCCCGCCCGGGAGGGTGACGGTGTAGTCGGTGCGGCCGATCGTTCGGCCCCGGACGGTTACGAAGTTGCCCGACACGCCGACGGCGAGGTCGGCCAGCTCGGGCTCGACGGCCACTGTCTCGGGGTCGAAAGCCTCGGCGTCGAGCGCGTTGTTGAGCTCGATCGTGAACCCGGAGCCCGGCGGGCACTCGGTCCCGACGTCACACGAGCCCCGCACGACCCGGAGCGGCGCGTAGGTGCGGCCGGTGAAGCTCTGCGCCTCGGTCGTGGCGAGTGGACCCTCGGCTGACGGGGTGCCGGGCCCGATGTCGATGGCGATCCGCGAGTCCGACGGCAGCAGGTCGTGTCCCCGAAACGCGACCCAACGACCGTCGAGCGCCAACGCGGTGACCGCAGCCGCCGACTCGTCGGCGGCGATCTCGGCCTCGGTGGCCAGGCGCACCGCGATCGGCTCATCTTCCTCGCCGGTCACGGTGACGGTGTCGAGTACGGCTTGGCCGTCGATGCGCTGGTCGAAGACCGCGATGAACACCGTGTCGAGGGCCAGGCTCGTGTTGTCGTCGGTCGGGAAGGCGATGACCTGGGGTGTCGGTGTGGTGAAGTCGAAGATGACCGCCTCCGCCAACACGCCGCCGTTCACGCTGGTCGTGCCCGCCGGGATCTCGACCGTGTAGGCGGTCGCCATCGGCAGACGGTCGACGCCGTCCACCGTGGCCTCGAACATCGCCGTGCGGGTGCCGAGCCAACGCCAGCGACCCTCGACGTCGGGCGTGATCGTGATCGGCACGTCTATCGCCTCGACCTGGGAGACGGTGCCGAGGGGCACCATCGGCTGGTTGAAGGTGACGCTGACCGTCGCCGCGATCGCCACGTCGCCGACGGGTTGGAAGCGCACGACCTCGAGCGGGCCGACCGTGGGCTCGACCGGCGGCGGGCTGGTGTCGGCGGGGAACGGGACGTCGACGGTGTCACCCGGGCGGGGCGGAGGCAGGCTCTCGGCCGGCCAGTTGAACGGCTGCTCGGCTTCGGGATCTGCGGGGAGGGGGTCGACGCCACTCAGGATGGTGGCCACGTCGACGGCGGGGATGGGTGTGCCCTCGACGACCGCGGGCTCGGGGGCCGGGTCCCCCTGGGCCTGGCCGGCACTCAGCACGACCGGCAAGACGCCGCTGTCGCCGCTGACCGCCTGCGTGCCGGCCGGGATCTCGGCACTCGCGCCACCGGGAACGGTCGGCGCCGCGCTGTCGGGTTCGCTCTCGCCAGCACCGGAACTGCACGCCGACGCCACCAGTGCCGCCGCCACCACCATCGTCGCGATTCGCCTGCCCATGCGCGTTCCTCCTCGAGAGACCACGCCTCTCCGACGAACCGTACCGTCGCCTGGTTCCTCACCCGCGTCCCGACGGCAGGCACCGGGCGGGGTAGCCTTCGAGCGTCGACCGAGCGGACCACCAGATGCGGCCACTGCAACAGCAGCTACTCGAGATCATCAAGACCAAGGGCTACCGGCGACTCGATCAGCCCATCGAGTTGGCGGGCGGCGACTTGTCGCGCGACTTCGTCGACGGCAAGGAAGCGCTCGGCGCGTGGGCCGACCTCGAGCTGGCGGGCCGGGCGATCGTCGATATCGTCACGAGCGAGGGGGTCGAGTTCGACGCGGTCGGCGGGCTGACCCTCGGCGCCGATGCGCTGGCGGTCGCGGTTGCCGCGGCTTCGGACACGAACTGGTTCTTCATCCGCAAGACCCAGAAGGACCGCGGCACCCGGCGGTGGATCGAAGGCACGCGGATCGGCGAAGGTTCCCGGGTCCTGCTCGTCGACGACGTGGTGACCACCGGCGGGTCGATCCTCGAAGCGCGCGAGAAGGCCGTAGGCACGGGCGCGGTGGTCGTGGGAGCCGTCACGCTGGTCGACCGCGGCGAGCGCGCCCGACCCGAGTTCGACCGGCTCGGCATCGCTTACTTCCCGATGGCGACCTACCGCGACCTCGGGATCGAGCCGGTCGGCGGCGGCCCCGTCTCGTCGACATCGGCTTGCTGAGCCCGCTCGCCAGCGGTCTCGACGGGTCCTACCGCGCTCAGGACCCGGTGACGACGTCGAGCAGCACGTTGGTCTCGCCGATCTCGATGCGATGTTCGGCCGGTTCCGCCAGCTCACCCTCGCTGAACCTGATGGTCAACATGCCGACCAGGCCGGTGACCGGCAAGGCGTACCCCCCGGACGGCGAGGTGATCGCGTCCCACGCACCCCGATCGGGCGACACCCTGACCGATTCCAGTCCTTCGCCGGGGTCGAAGCGACCGTCGGCGTCCTCGTCGAGGTACACGGTGCCGACCACGAAGACGTCAGGACCGTCGGCGTACTCGTGGACCACGACGAACGGCCCGATCCCGTCCGCTTGGCCATCGACCCAAGCCAGTCCGATCTCCCCCAGGGTTTCGTGAGTGTCACCGATGCCGAGCAGCACATTGCGGTGGGGAGGGCTGGGCCAGTCGATCACACCCGTCGGAGCGTCTGCTCCCCAGTCGATGAGAAATGCCGCGTGGGCATAGTCCGGACCGCGGGCGTAGGCGAGGACGCTTTCGGCCGTGAACGACGCATCGCCGAACCCAGCGTCACGAACACGGGCTCCAGGTCGGCTCCCGTCGCTTCCGACATGGCTCTGGAAGCCGACCGTCGCCATGTCGTCGGCATGTCGCACGGCGGCTGACGCCAGTCGCTCGTTCCACGCCAAGGGCGGTCGGGCATCGAGGTCAGCGAGGTCGATCCGAACCTGTACGAGGTCGACACCGAACTCCCGGAGCGCCCCTTCGATCTCGGGGTCGTCGGCGGCCAACACCCGATCCAACTCTCCGCTCGGGTCGGCCCGGGCCATGTTCACTCGCGCGAGCAGGTACTGCTCCACGTCACTTGGCGAGCCGGCGTCATAGACCCTACGTGCTCCATCGGGAGCACCGCTCGCGCAGGATGCGGCGATCGCCACCAGCGCGATGCCCACGGCGTGCCGGGCGCGACGGAGCCCGATCAATCACCGAATCCTGTCGGAATCGTCACCGTGTTCTGGGCGACGCGGCCGGCCGGCGATTCGTATTCGACGGCGATCGACGAGTGATGCACGACAACGTCACTGACCTCACGAGCCGTTCCGTCGAGCACGAGCTGATGCTCGACTCGTCCGGACTCGATGTCGATCACCGCCAGACCTGACACCGGCCGTTCGCCTCGTCGCTTCAGCCGGTCGCCCAAGGGAAGGTCGGCGACCAGCTCGTCCCACCGGGAGCCCGACAGGCCAACGACCGCCCAGCGCCCGAACAGGCTCATGCCTCGAGCAAATCCGTCGAGTCGGGTAACCACCTCGTAGCGGTGGTTCTCGACGAAGCCGAACTCACCGGTCGCCGCGCTCAAGACCCAGAGCCGACCCGCGTGCCAGCGCGGCGAATGCGGCAAACCGATCCGATCGAGAAGTATCTCGTCGGTCGACGGGTCGACCACGACGCCCCCGTTTACCATGTCGCTTCGCCAGCCGTCAGGCGCGTCGGACATCGAGGCCGACGTGACTGCGGCCAGCTCGCCATCACGGGTGCACAGCCCGGTGAGCCGGCAGCGGGTCTCGGGCAAGATGTCGGAGATCCAGGTGGGTGCCCACACGGGGGTCATGCTCAGCGACCGATGAGGCACCCCGACACACGACAGGGTGACCGAGCAGAACACCGGCGTCTCGTCCGATAGAAAGCCCAGATCAGCCGGGCGAACCCGTCCGAGCAGCCGGCCGGTCCGGGGGACATATTGCCGGTCAGCTCCCGTCGGGGACCGACTCCCGGCGGGCACGGCGTTCGCCAACATCCACAGCTCGTGGTCGGCGGCGATCCACAGCGAGTCGTTCGGGCCCGACGCCAGAACGGTCACGCGGTCGTAGTCCGCGGTCGAGAAGTGAAGGCCGGCCAGATCGGCGCTCACGCCGACCACCTTGTTCGTGTGGCTGAATCCGAGCGACACCGATTCGTCGACCATCCATCGGGCCAGGCCCGCGGAGGGTTGGGCTTCGAAGTCGAACAGCTCGATCGTCTCGACAGGTCGGGACGTCATGTCGACCCCACTCGGTCCCGAGCCAGTCCAGAGCGCGTCCAGCCGTGGTCGCGCCGAACGAGCGCGCTCGGGTCGGGCCAGACATTGGTCCGAAGGTCCGATCCGACCAACCCGTAGGCCATCGGGCGGCGGATGCCGGGAAGGGTCACGACGTCGAATATCTCTCGCATCGGCCCGTCGACGAGCAGCCATTCGACCAGACGTCCCGAGTCGATGTCGATGACGAACAGCCCCAACCTCGGCGTCTGACCGTTGCGGGCGAGTGCGGCGTCGAGCGGGAGCCCCGAGTACAGGTCTCCGTCGCGGGGCTTCGACGAACCCACGACCGCAAAGCGTCCGACGAAGGCGAGCCCGCGGAGGAATCCCGGGGCGAACCCGACGGTCTGGGCCGCACCGGTTGTCGGGTCGACGCGAACCAGCTCGCCGGCACCCGAGTGGGTGAGGTAGAGCTCGCCGTCGTGGATGCGGGGCGAGTGGGGCATCGAGAATCCATCGGCGACCACAGAATCGGTTCGCACATCGACCACCACGCCACCGCCGGCACGTTCGGTCCGCCATCTCTCGAGGCCATCGGTAGCACCGACGGCGGTCACGAACGCTGGACCCGAAGCGTCGACGGCCAGTCCGTTGAGGTGGCACCGGTCGCCGGGTCGGAACGCCGACACGAACGGCGGGAGCCACACCGGCTCGAAACTGCAATCCACCGAGGGTCGCGCCAGACACGAGAACCGGGTGGCCACGAAGACGACGCCGCCGGCCGGCCCGCCGCGCGGATCGACGGAAACGTCGTGGGTGTTGACCGCGCCCGTGACCCACACCTGGCGAGGTGCCCAACACCTGTCATACCCGTCCGACGCGTGGTCGTCGTCGATCGGCACCGGCTCGAATCGCCAGATCTGGAACCTCGTTCCGAGATACAGCGTGTCTCCGTAGCGGGCCAGACCCATCGTCTTGTCGAACGTCCGCTCGTAGACGGACAAGCGATCGCCCTCGTCCCGACCGACGAAGACCAGCTTCGCGGGGGGCAGCGCAAAGGCCAAGCTCACGTCGTTGTCGGCCAGCCAGCCCTCGAAACCCGGCGATACGGCCAAGCTGAACGGTGCGTCGGTCTCGTCGATCGGCGGTACCCCTTGTTCCTGGTTCGCTGTTGCTTGGCCGCTGGTGCCTGGCCGCTGGTGCCTGGCCGCTCACGGCCCACGTCTGGACGTACGGCTCGGTCTTGGCCCGTTCGCTGGTTCGAATGACTCATCGCAGAAGTGCAGCGGCCGACTCTAGGAGCGAAACAGGTCCCCACGGGAGATGATCATGAACCCCGCTCGGTCAGAGGCCCATGACATCGCAATGGACCCAACCAGGGTCATCGTGCGACGCCCCGAGCGGCCCGGCGCCATCGCGGTCGTGTTCGATGCCGGCGCGCCGAGCGAATCCGGTACGGCTCTGGCCGATGCGTTGTCGGCGGCCGACGTCGCGTCGATCACCCTTCGGGGCCGCGACGACGCTCCCGAACCGCAGGAGCTCACCGCGTGGGCTCGCGAGATCGTGGGCGCGCCGCCGGCACCGGTTCTGTTCGGTGCCGTTGGACCGTTGGCGCCCGAATTGATCCGCCAGGCGCGCCAGGTTCCCGGCACCGCCGTAGTCACCGTGAACGGATCCGGCGCCCGCCTGCTGCCGAGCTCGACGAGGGTCTCGGCGCCGGCCATGTTCCTGGTCGACGGCGACGTGTTCGGGCGACGCTTCGTGAGCCGACTCGCCGCCGCGATCGCTGGGCGTCACGGAACGTTCGCCCTCCTCGAGTCCCACGACGACCCGGTGCTGAGCCGGTGGCTGGCCGGCGTGGCGGTCACGCCTCCCCGGCGCGCGACGCTCGGTCGCCGCCTCGCCCCGGTGGCCGTAGCCGGGGCGCTCGCGGCCACGCCGCTGGTGGCCGTCATCGATCCCTTCGCCGGAGCGATCGCGATCGGATCCGACGCCATTCGCGGCGACCACCAAGCCACGGCCGTCGCGGAATCGACCACCGGATCAGACGACCTCCCCACAGTGGCGGTCGACCCGGGCGCCGTGCGCGGCGACGGTCACGTAGCCCCCCTCGCGACGGGTTCGATCAACCTCGTCGATGGCAGCGGCTTCAAATGGTTCCTCAACACGAACATCACCTTCGTCACCACCACCGGTGTCGGTGCCAGCGCCGCGGTGTCCGAAGCCAGCTTCGTGGGACCCCTGCCGGCCACCACGCTGAACGGCGGTGTGGCCAACGCCACCCTCAGTGACGGCTTCGATGGGTACAACTCGCTCTTCGTCGACAGCGATGCGACGTTCGGCGCACTGAACGGCATCCCAGCAGCGCCCTCCGGCGACATCTACAACATGCTGGGCGCCGCGCCGGTGGCCGACCCCACCTGCAGCAACCGCGAGTATGTGTTCCCGGTCTTCACGACTCCCGAAGGCCTGACCGTGCAGCGAAGCGTCTACGTGCCCGACGACGACGGCTTCGCCCGCTGGATCAACCGCATCACCAACCCAACGGCGGCCCCCGTCACCGTCGATGCGGGTACTTCGAACGACCTCGGTTCCGATACGAACACCAGGATCGACTCGACGTCCTCGGGCGACGCGAGCGCAACGGTTGACGATCTGTGGGTCACCACTTACGAGAACTACTCGGGAACCACGAGCACGGACCCCCGGCTCGCGCACGTGCTCGGCGGCGCCGGGGCCCCCGTCGCGGCCGCGGCCGTTCAGTTCGCCAACGGCGACGACAGCCCGTTGTGGCGGTACCGGCCGACGGTGGCGGTCGGCGAGACCATCACGATCGTCAACTTCGCGTCTGTCCACGCGACCCGTGCCGCTTCGCGAGCGTCGGCGGCCTCGTTGGCGACCTTGCCACCGAATGCGCTCCGGTGCATGTCGTCGAGCGAGCTCCACAGCATCGTCAACTTCGCGCTGCCTACGGTGAGCATCGATGCCGCCACGGTCGACGAGAACGTCGGGACCGCTTCGCTGACCGTGCGCCGTACCGGCGACCTCGACGGCTCGGCCACCGCGACGGTGGGCGTCAGCGCCGGGTCCGCGACGGCCGCGGACTACGGTTCGCCGACGGTCGCCACGTTCGCCGCCGGCGCGGCGACGGCGTCGGTGAGCCTCCCGATCGTGGACGACTCCCTGTACGAAGGTGCCGAAACCTTCACCGCCACGGTCACGTCGACCGACGGCTTCTTGCGCCCGATCGCGGCACCGGCGCCGAGCGCGACGGTCACCATCAATCCGAGCGACCCGGCGGCCGAGATCATCACCGTCGCGCCGACGCGCGTCTTCGACAGCCGCGACGCATCGCCGCTCGGACCGCGATCGACCATCTCAGTCCAGCTCACCGGCGTCGCGGGCGTTCCCGCCGACGCGCGAGCCGTGATCCTGAACCTGACCAGCACCAGCGCGACTGCCGCCTCGTTCCTGACCGTCTATCCGAGCGGTGAGGAGCGCCCGCTCGCCTCGAGCTTGAACACCGAGCCCGGTGTCGACGTACCCAACCTCGTCGTCACCAAGGTTGGAGCCGACGGTCGGGCGCTCATCTACAACAACGCCGGGACCGGTGAGGTGGTCGTCGATGTCGTCGGCTACGTCCCCAGCGGTGCTCGCTACACGCCCATCACGCCCGTTCGCGCCCTCGACACCCGAAACGGGACCGGCGCTCCCACCGCGATCGTTGGACCGGCCGGGCAGATCGATCTCGACGTCACAGGCATCGGTGGCCCGGGCGGCGTTCCGTCGAGCGACGTCGGAGCCGTACTGGTGAATGTCACCTCGACCGAGTCCACCGTCGCGTCGTTCGTGACCGTGTGGCCGACCGGAGCGACGCGACCGACGGCCTCGTCGCTCAACACCGAACCTGGAGTCGATGTTGCGACGCTGGTGTTGGCTAAGGTCAGCGCGACCGGACGGATCAGTCTGTTCAACAACGCCGGCAGCGGGCACTTGGTGGCCGACGTCGTGGGCTACTTTCCGACGTACAGTTCGCTCACATCGCTGAATCCGATCCGCGTTCTCGACAGCCGAAACGGAACGGGAACTCCTTCGGGTCCGTTCGGTGAACGCGAGTCGCGTTCGGTCCTCGTATCCGGTACCGGTGCTCCTCTACCAGCCGGAGTCGGCACGGTCGTCATGAGCGTGACATCGACCGACTCGACGGCGCCGTCGTTCGTCACGGTGTGGGCATCTGGCGCCGTTCGTCCCGCAACGTCGAACCTCAACACCGAGCCGGGCCAGGACATCCCCAACCTGGTCGTCGTACCGGTTGGAGCCGACGGGCGAATCCAGCTGTTCAACAACTCCGGTTCGACGCACCTGATCGCCGACATCGTCGCTTGGACGCCCGGCGCGAGCTGACCCACCAGCTCACCTCGTTCGCCGCCGGTCCGACGCGGAGCCCGCTCACCAGCGATCTCGACTGATCGCCTAGGAGCCGACCCGGCAGATGCGGTGGTTGTTGGAGTCCACGATGTAGAGATCGCCATCGGGGCCGATGGCCACGCCGCGCGGATTGTCGAGTTGAGCCTCGTTGGCCAGTCCCCCGTCGCCGTCGGCGCCTTGCTCGCCAGTACCGGCAAAGGTCTTCATCGAGCCGTCGGTCCTCACCACCCGGACGACGTTGTTGAACGTGTCGGCGAAGTAGACCGTGCCATCGGGCCCGACTGCGACACTCCCGGGGCCGTCGAGCTCGGCTTCGACAGCGGGTCCTCCGTCACCTGAGAATCCCCCGGTTCCGTCGGTGGCCGTGCCGGCGATCGTCGTGATGATCCCGCCTGAGACCCGCCGGATGCGATGGTTGTCGGTGTCGGCCACGAACACCGTGCCATCGTCGGCCACGGCCACCCCGAGTGGGAAGTGGAGCTGCGCCTCGGTGGCGGGACCGTTATCGCCGGAATAGCCGGGCTCTCCGGTGCCCGCCACGGTGGTGATGATGCCGTCGGGGTCGATGCGGCGTACCACGTCGTTGAAGCTGTCGGCCACATAGATGCTGCCGTCGGGCCCGACCGCCAGCCCGTTGGGTCGGTTGAGCTGCGCCTCGGTGGCGGGACCGTCGTCGCCGAAATAGCCGGCCTCGCCAGTGCCCGCGATGACCGAGACGGTTCCGTTGGGGGCGACACGCCCGATCTGGTTGTGCTCGGTGTCTGCGAACAGCACGCCGTCGAGCACCGCGATACCGGCGGGTGCCGCCAGGTCATCGGCGGGCGGACCGGCCACCGTGGTGACCAACCCGCCGCTCACGATCCGGATCCGGTTGCGCCCGGTGTCAGCGATGTTCAGATTGCCGTCGCCCCCGACGGCGATCGCCACGGGATTGTCGAGCGTCGTGGAGGCGGCCGGCCCGTCTCCCGAGTCACCAGACACACCGGTACCCACAACGGTGACGATCTGGCCGGGTGCGGGATCGGGCAGCGGTGCCGCCTCGCCATCACCCGGGTCGTCGGAGCCATCGCCCGAGCCGCCGTCACCCGCATCGTCGTCGGCAACCTGGTCACCGTCACCTCCGCTCGTCAGGACCACGCCGAGTCCCGCGACGGCGAGGACCAACACCGCGACAACCGCCGCGACCAGCACCCGCCGTCGCGGCCGTGACGTCGAGGCGGCAACCGGAAGCGTCGTGATGACCGTGGCGCCGTCGTCGTGAGGGGGCAGGGCCGAGGCGGCGGCCGGGTCGGGTCCAGCCGCTTGGGGTGGCCCGGCTGGTGGTGGCCCGGCTGGCGGCGGCGGAGCCAACGACGACGCCAGCGGGGTCGCCGGGTCGACCGGCAGTGGGGCGACGGTCGCCGGTCGCGAAGCCGCCGGTTGGAGGAGGTGAGCAAACTCGGCGGCGGTCTGCGGGCGATCGCCGGACGACTTGGCCATGCCCGCCTCGATGACAGCCGCCACCGCGTCGGGGACACCGAGCGGGCGCAGGTCGGCCGGGGGTTCGGCGTCGATCCGGCGCAGCACCGCGAACATGTGCTCGTCGGAGTCGTGCACGAACGGGGCGCGGCCGGTGCACAGTGCGTGGAGGGTGGCAGCGAGGGAGTAGACGTCGCTGGTCGATGTTGCCCGCTGACCGATGAGCACCTCGGGCGCGGCATAGGCAAAGGTGGCGGTGAGCACCCCCGAGCGCGAACGGGTGCCGTCTTGCAGCGTGGCGATGCCGAAGTCCCCCAACTTGGGCTCGCCCAGCCGGCTCATCAGCACGTTGTCGGGCTTCACATCGCGATGCAGGCTCCCCTCGTCGTGCGCGGCCTGGAGCGCTCCCGCGATCTTGATCCCGATCCCCACCACCTCGGGCCACGGCACAGCACCCCGACGTGCGATCCGGTCGCCGAGGGACCCCTCGGGCAGGTATTCCATGACGATGTACGGCCAGCCCTCGGGCGTGTCCCCGGCGTCGAAGACGGTGACTATGTGGGGATGCCACTCCAGCCGGCCTATAGCGGTGCACTCGCGCCGGAAGCGTCGTCGGGCGTCGTCGGATACGTCGAGCACGGTGATGACCTTGACCGCGACGTCGCGCTGGAAGACCTCCTGCTGGGCGCGGTAGACAACGGCGAAACCGCCCCGGCCGATCTCGACGAAGTCGCGAAAGCCGGGGATGGCAACTTGGCGACCACCTCGTTCGACCATCGGCTCCTCGCTGACTCCTCGGTGGCTCCTGGCCCCCGGTTCGGCTGGCCGCAGCGTAACGCGCCACCCGGTCGTGGCCCTCGCCAGTCACTACGCTCGCCCCAGACCCGATGGGTCGACCGCCGCCCGAGGAGGAACCGCCGTGCGTCCACGTGCCAATGAGGTCGAGATCGAACGGGACGTGCCGGTGCCAACCGCCGACGGCATCGCCTTGCTCACCGACATCTACCACCCGGTCGGCGTGACCGACGCGCCGACCATCTTGGAGCGGACGCCCTATGGCCGGATCATGGCCCAGGCGATGGCCGGCCCGGAGTTCGCGGCCCGGGGCTACCGCTACATCCTCCAGGCCTGCCGGGGCACCGACGGCTCGGAAGGTCACCACAGCTACTTCGCCGAAGCCGCCGACGGTCGCGCCGCCGCCGACTGGATCGCCGAGCAACCATGGTTCGACGGCCGGCTCGGCTCTTACGGCGCCAGCTACATGGGCTTCACCCAGTGGGCTCTCGCTTCCACCAAGCCGCCGCATCTGAAGGCCATGGCCGTGGCCCTCTCGACGTCGGTGCGGGCCTACTCGTGGTACCCAGGCGGATCGCTGGCCCTCGAGGTGATCATCCCCTGGGATCTCGGCGCGTTGCAGTTCAACCGCCCCTCGGCGGCCCCGGTGGTCGACGGCATCACCCCCGAAGCCGTCGAGCGACGCATGGCCGAGCTGAAAGCCGCCTTCGACCACCTTCCCCTCGGCGACGTGCTGCGTCACGTGACCGGCGAGGACCTCGCCCTCTACCAGGACCAGCTCGCCCATTCGCGTCCCGGCGACCCGTTCTGGGACCCGGTCGATTTTCGCAAGCTGCTCGCCGACTGGACCGTGCCCACGCTTCTGGTCGACGGGTGGCACGACTACCCGCTGCCCGGCGTGATCGCCGACTACGAGGTACTCCGCCGCTCACCGGCGCCCGTCCATCTGCGCATCGGTGCCGGCGGCCACCTCGGCGGCGGCGGCGAGGGCGGAATGACCGACGCGCCCCTCGACTGGTTCGACACCTACCTGCGCGGCGAGACCGGCCTCCTCCGTGACACGCCGGTACGGGTGCAGGTCCAAGGCACCGACGTCGAGTGGCTCGATCACGACGACTGGCCGCCCCCGGCTACGCCGACACGCTGGTACCTCCACACCGGCGGTCGCCTCGACCCGGCCCCGCCCGAATCGAGCGAACCCGACCGCCACCGCTACGACCCGGCCGACCCCACCCCGATCACCGGCGGTATCGGGATGCTCACCGGCGGACCGGCCGACAACCGGAGCACCGAAGCCCGACCGGACGTGCTCGTCTACACCAGCGACCCGCTCACCGAAGCGTTGCTCGTGCTCGGCCCGGTCAGCGCCCGGATCCACGTCGAGTCGAGCGTCGACCACGCCGACGTGTTCGTGCGCTTGTGCGACGTCCACCCCGATGGCCGGTCGCTCAACGTGTGCGACGGTCTGCGCCGCTTCACACCCGACACCATCGACGGCGGGCCCCACGGCACGTTCGTGGCCGACGTCGACATGTGGCCCGCGGGTCACCGCTTCGGCGCCGGTCACCGCATCGGTGTCCAGGTGTCAGGCGGGGCACACCCGGTCTACGCCCGCAACCTCGGCACCGGCGACGACCCCCGCACCGCCGCCACCATGGTCGCCGCCGACCGCGCCGTACACCACGACCCCTCTCACCAGTCGTGCATCGTGTTGCCGCACGCGTCGGCGAGCTGATCTGGCCTCGATGCGCGCCCGCTCGCCAGGCGACCGCCGGGCTGACATGATGTGACACCCGATCGGTTCGCGCGCCGATGGGACCCAACCACGACAGGAGCACGACGATGGGACTGCGGATTGGCGAGATCGCGCCAGACTTCGAGGCGGACACCACCGACGGTCGGATCAGTTTCCATGACTGGATCGGCGACTCGTGGGCGGTGCTGTTCTCGCACCCCAAGGACTTCACGCCGGTGTGCACGACCGAGCTCGGCTACATGGCCAAGCTCGCGCCGGAATTCGAGCGCCGTGGAGTCAAGGTCATCGGGTTGTCGGTCGACGCCACGACCGACCACGAGCGGTGGGTTCAAGACATCGAGGAAACGCAGGGCGCCCGCCCCAACTACCCGATCATCGGCGACGCCGACTTCAACGTCTCCAAGCTCTACGGGATGTTGCCCGCGAGCACATCGGGTGACCCCAAGACCCGTACGCCGGCGGACAACCAGACCGTTCGGAACGTGTTCGTCGTCGGGCCGGACAAGAAGGTCAAGCTCATCCTCGTGTACCCGATGACGACCGGCCGCAACTTCGACGAGGTGCTGCGGGTCATCGACTCGCTACAGCTCACCGCGACTCACCGGGTGGCGACACCGGTCAACTGGAAGCAAGGCGAGGACGTGATCATCGCCGGCTCGGTGTCCAACGAGGAAGCGACGAAGATCTTCGGAACCTGGAAGGAACCCAAGCCCTACATCCGGATCGTTCCACAGCCCCGCTGAGGGCGCGGCCCAAACCCGCCGCGGGTCACGCCCGAGCGCGCGGCGTCGCGGACGTGGCCGCTTCGACGAAGCCGCACAGGGTGGCGATCAACCGCATCTGATCGACGCTGCGGGCCCGGCTGTCGAGCAGCGCCTCGGTGCCCACCACGTAGGCCAGGCAACGGGCGCGGCTGATCGCTACGTTGAGCCGGTTTCGGGAGAACAAGAAGTCGAGGCCGCGGGGTACGTCAGCCGCGGTCGAGGCCGTGAGCGAGAACACGACCACCGCGGCCTCCTGGCCCTGGAACTTGTCGACGGTGCCGACCCGCACACCGGCCGTGACCGGCTCGGCGTCGATGCATCTGCGCACCAGGTCGACCTGGTCGTTGTACGGCGCCACCACCAGCACATCGGCCGAGCCGAGCGGTCGGGTCACGTCGGTGTGATCGGTCCACGGGCTGCCGATCAGGCTTGCGACCACTTCGACGATCCGGCGCGCCTCGACCTCGGAACGAGTCGAGCACCCGTGGTGGTCGACCGGCACGAACCGGAGCCCCGTACCGAGCGCGGTGCCCTGCGTCGCGCAACTTCGATGGCTGTGCAGACGGCCTTCGTAGATGTGGTCGGAGATGAATCCGCACACGTCGGGGTGCATGCGGCGCGTGGTCGCGAGGAACACACCCCGATCGGGCGTGATCGTCGGCTGGCCCTCGAGAACGTGCTCGAGGACGCTCGCGCCGGCCCCATCGGGGTGCGAGCCCTGCACGACCTGGGGCAGCTGCAAGGGGTCGCCGAGCAGCACGACGCAGCGAGCGCCGCCGGCGGCGGCGAGCGCGTCGGCGAGTGACAGTTGCCCGGCCTCGTCGATGAACAACACGTCGACCGGTTCGCACCACAACTCTTTCGAGGAGAAGACCCACGTGGTGCCGGTCACCAGGTTCACCGCGGGGTCCGCCGCCCTCGTGTTCGCAGTGCTGTGCTCGACCTGGGGCGCGAGGCCGTCGCGCCGCGTGGGGGCGCGCCGCACGCCTCGAAGCAGATCGAGGTCGCCGGCCCGGGCGAACACCTCGAGCGTGGCGTCGAGCAGGTTGTCGATGGCGGCATGGCTCATCGCTGAGATGCCGACCCGCCGGCCGGCGGCGACGAGCGTGTGGATGAGGTGGGCTCCGGTGTAGGTCTTGCCGGTGCCGGGCGGTCCCTGCACGGCCACGAAGCTGTTGTCGAGGTGCGTGACCCAGACCTTCATCTCGTCGAGATCGTCGGTGAAGCCGCCGGGTCCCAGCTCGAAGCCAGGGTCGAAACGCGGCCGATCGCGGCGCAGCAGCGCCAGGGCGACCGGACTCGGAGGATCGGCCGGATCGGCCTCGAGCACTCGTGCGGCCAGGTTCGACAGCGCCTCGGGTTTGGGCGCCGGCTTGACCCAATCGTTGGACACCACCGCCCGGGGCACCACGCCGAGATCGACCGCTCGCTCGTTCCAGGTGATTCCCACCGACCCGCTCCCGTCAGGCTCCACATCGAGACGATCGATGGTGGCGAAACCGACGAGTCCCTCGCCGCCACCGAACACGACGCCCTTCGTGGGCTCGAGGCCCACACCGAGCGTCTGGGGCGGGAACCGGAGCTCGAGCCCGCCCACGAGCTGCTGGTCCCTGGCGCCGAACCGCTCGTACGGCCCGACCCGGGTGAGGCCCCCGATGACGCTGGGATCGGCGAGCTGGGTCGACTCGGCCGCGCCGGTCATGGCGATCAGGTTGCCGAACACGGCGCGGCTCTCGCGCCGCCAATAGCCGAGCAGGTGAGCGAGCGTGTGTTCACCCGTGTCGGGTTCGACGGCGAGCAGAGCCTCGACCTGGTCGTCGATGTCGGACCCCGACGACTCTGGTACCTCGATGGTCGCGGTGCGCCACCGCAACTCCGGCGGGCGCTGACCGACCAACCACTCCCGTAGCGCCCGAGTGGCACGAACGTCGTCCTCGTTGTAGCGAGCGATGCGATCCAACCGACCCGGGTCGCGGTCGGTGCACCATTCGTCGTAGTCGACGACCGCTGCGGCCCCGGCGTCGATCTCGTGGCTGCGCTCGTAGTCGGTTAGCAACTCGACATGCTTGAGCCCGTATGACTCGGTACCGACCTGCACTGCCCCGGTGACCACGCGGTACAAGTCGACGAACAGTCCGGTATCGACCAACCGGGCGAGCCGCGACTCACCCACGCCGTGATCGGCGGCCAGGCGCTCGAGAGCGCTGCGTTCGGTGTGGTTGTAGTGGTAGACGTGCATCCCCGGATACCGGCCTCGGCGCGCGGCTAGGTCATCGATGAGCTGTGCGGTGATGTCTCGTTCGCCGTGATGGTCGTGCGCCCACCGGGCCTCGTAGGCCCACTCACCGGATTCGCCGCTGGTGAGCAGACCGAACAAGAAGAACAGCCCGGCGTCGGGCCGCCAGAACGGATGGCCCTCGAAGTCGAGGAAAACATCGCCATCGTCGGGTGCGGGAAGCGCAGCGAAGCCGATGTGGGAGCCGTCGTCGGGTACCGGAAGATGAATCACCGGCGGGTGTTCGCCGGGCCGGTCACGAGCCCGGACCTGGAGCGAGGCCTGGGTCACCAGCCGGGCCAGCCGATCCGGTCCGATGCCCTCGACCGGCGACAACTCCACCGGGCCGAGGTTCGCCAAGTCGGCGAGGGTGCGCCGACCGTCGGTCACGAGCGCCTGGCGATCGGCCCGGAGGATCCCGGCCGTGTACACGAGCGAGTCCTCGGCCCGCCACTGCGTCTCACACGTCGGTGCGAACTCGCAGAACTGGCAGTGGTTGCACGGCTCGGCCTCGGTCGGGGCGCCAGGACCGTCGAGCAACCCGCGAAGCTGGCGACGCATCCGCCGCCAGTACGCGTGCACATCGGCGAGACGAACCCGTTCGATGCGGCCCGAGCCGAGCCAGATGCCCAGGTGCTCGGGAACGGTGCCCGTGAGGACCTCGATCGCTTCGGCGTAGAAACAGAGCTGGAGAACGTGACCCGGTTTGGCCGCGGCTCGAGTCAGCTTTGCATCGACAGGCTCCCACCGGACCGATCCATCGGCGTCCTCGACGCGCACGACGAAGTCGGCCACACCGCGCGCACCGTCGTGCACGAACGGCATCTGGTACACGACGTCGTGGTCACCCAGGAACGGGTTGCCGATTCGGGCGACCCACCGATCGAACCGTTCGTTCGCGTGCTTGCCCGGTACGTCGAGCACCTTGCGACCCTCGCCACGGAAGTGATCCAGGCAGGCACGCTCGTGAGCCAGACCCTTGTCCATCAGCATGTCGGCCAGCGCCGCACCACCACCGACGACCACCGACTCGCCCGCATCGCGGCGACGCTGCAACGTGAGCGAGTGCGAGCAGTCGAGGAACGCCGTGATCTTCGACGGGGTCAACAGCATGTCGGCCATCACCTATCTGTACACGGCCAGTGTGACACTCAGGTTTGCGTCGGCGTGCCCCCAGAGGGCGAGCCGATAGGCGAGCCCTCCAATGTGACAGTGGCACTTCTCGACGGCGCCAGCAGGCGAGCGAGACCGATCCGACGTCGAACGTTCACCTAGTGGCGCGTGCCCTCAGGGCAGGTAGTACCCCGCGACATCGGCGAGCAGGTCGGTGCCCGACTGGCTGAAATGGGCCAGCGCAACGTCGTCTCCTAGGCGCAAGATCGCCGCGTTGGCCCGGGTGTCGCCGGCGGCCAAGTTGAGGATCGACGCGAGCGGCTGCCCGAACCCACCCGGCCAGCTGGTCACATAACCGGCAGCTTGCGCGTCGGTGCCGGTCAGGTTGACGACGACCGCCGACGCCGACGCGATCACCCCGGCCACGCCACCGATCGGCGTCGTGATCGTCTGGCCGGCACCGACCAGACCCTTGGGCCCCGCGGCCGGCTCCCCGGGCCGGGTGTCGAACACCCGAGTCGGCGTCAGCGGGACGACGCGGCCGGCGGTCACCAGTCCGGATGCGGCCGTGTAATAGCCGGCGACATCGGCGAGCAGGTGCGTCCCGGTTTGGCTGAACAGGGAGACCCGACCGTCGGCACCGACCGGAACGGTCACCAGGTTCGCCCGGGTCTGGCCCGGCGCGGTCAGGTTGAGGCTCGACGCCAGAGGTTGGGGCTGCCCGGCCGGCCACACGGCCACGAACCCCGGCCCGGCGGCGTCGGTGGCGGTCACGTTCATCGCCACGGCTACCACACCCGCCGGCGGTACCCCGGCGACGCCGGCGATCTGGACGTCGATCGACTGACCGGCGGCTACGAATCCCTTGGGACCAGGACTGGCCTCGGTCGGCCGGGTGTCGAACACGCGAGCGGGCGGCAATGGCACGAAC
>CAYMJU010000180.1:0-3981 GCA_964390555.1 uncultured Acidimicrobiales bacterium
CTTGCACTTCCCCGCCGAGCCGGTGATCAACGTCGGGCTCAACCGCCGCGACGGGTCGATCATGGCCACGATCAGCTACGGCCACTTCGGCGCCAAGCTTCACCGCAGCACCGATGGCGGGGCCACGTGGCCCGAGATGGCGATGCCCGCGTACCCGACCAAACCGGTCGACGCCGTCGACTACGTCGGTGTGTCGGGAGCGCCGGTGCCGTGGAACACCGAACTGCTGTGGGAGCTGGCACCAGGTCACGCCGACCGGCCCGGGCAGTGGTGGGGCGGCACGGTGCCGGGTGGCCTGTTCCGCTCCGATGACCACGGCGAATCGTGGACGCTCAACCGACCGCTGTGGGACCACCCGAGCCGCGCCCAGTGGTTCGGAGGTGGCTACGACTTCCCCGGCATCCACTCGGTGTGCGTGCACCCCGACGAGCCCGACACCGTCCTGCTCGGCGTGTCGACCGCGGGGGCGTGGCGCACGACCGATGGCGGCGAGTCGTGGGAGGTCAGCACCGGCATGCGGAGCGACTACGCGCCGCCCGGCCAGGAATACGACCCTGTCGGCCAAGACGCCCACCGTCTCTCCCAGAGCGCGGCCGACCCCGACATGGTGTGGTGCCAGCACCACAACGGCGTGTTCGTGTCGACCGACGCCGGCCGCACGTTCACCGAACTCGATCCCCCGGTGTCACACTTCGGCTTCCCGGTCGCGGCGTCGCCGGTGCACGGCGGCACGGCGTGGTTCGCACCGGCGGTCGCCGACCAGTGCCGGATCCCCGTCGACGGCCAGGTGGCGGTGACCCGCACCCGCGATGGTGGCAAGACGTGGGACGTATTGACCGCCGGCCTCCCCGGTCCCCACGCCTACGACCTCGTGTACCGCCACGGCCTCGACGTCGATGCCACCGGCAACCTCCTCGCCATGGGCAGCACCACCGGTGCCCTGTGGATCACCCACGACGCCGGCGACACCTGGAGCGAGGTAAGCGCGCACCTGCCCCCAATCAACGCCATCCGCGTGAGCTGAAGTCACCCCCGCTGCCGAAGAGGCGACGGTTGCTCAACGAGGCAAGTCCGCAGCCGGTCACCCGCACGGCCGCCCATCCCACCAAGATGAGTGTGATCGAGAGAGTGCCGCGCCCCAGCCTGCGTAGTTCGATTATCACTGTCAGGGAGCGAGTTCGAAGGCATCGCAGTGGGCGGGTTTTTGGACTCGGAAGTCTCGCGGGTTGATCGTGGCCAGAGTGGTCGCCTACGTGGTTCGGGCACAAGGTGCCCGAACCTGAGCGGAGTGGTAGAACTTCAGCACGCCCAGTGATAAGGGAGGACATCGTGAGACGCATCCGTTTGGTCCTACTGGTGGTCATCGGCCTCGCCGCGACGCTGGCGCTGCCAGGTCCGGCAGAAGCTAAGCCGGACAAGCCGCCCATCAACATCCAGATCCTTCACTTGTCCGACTGGCACGGCCAGCTCGACCCGGTGCTCGTCGGCGCCACCCAAGTGGGCGGCGCGCCCGCGCTGTCCAGCTACTTCAAGGCCGATCGGCTGGCCAACCCCCTCACGCTGACCCTCACCGGCGGCGACGCATTCGGTGCCACTCCCCCGCTGTCGAACTACTTCGACGACGAGCCGGCGGTACTGGCGCTCAACATGATGGGGCTCACAGCTGACACCCTGGGCAACCACAACTTCGACCGCGGCATCGCGGGCCTGCAGTCGCTCATCGATCTCGCCAACTACGACGTGGTCTCGGCAAACCTGGCCAACGTCAACGACAACCTCACCGGCGTCGCGCCGTTCCAGATCTACGTTCTCGACAAGGTGAAGGTCGCGGTGATCGGCATCACCAACGAGGAAGCGCCAACCCTCGTGTTCCCCGGCAACTTCGGCACGATCGTCCCGACCGACTCGGTCGCCGGCGCGATGGCCGCCCGAGCCGCAGCCCGCGAGCAGGGCGCCAGCGTGTTCATCGCCATCGCCCACAAAGGTGTTACGGCGTTCGACGCCGGTGGCAACGCCCAGGGCCCCCTCATCGACTTCGCCAATGCGGTCACCGGCTTCGACCTCATCTTGGGCGACCACACCGACGTGCAGTACCAGGGCACCCACAACGGGGCGCTCGTCGTCGAAGACCTCAGCCACGGCGAGAGCTACTCGCGCATCCAGCTCCAGGTTTCGCAGACCGGTGGACGGCGGGTCGTCAACCGGTCGGTCCAGTTCGTCACGCCGGCGACAGCTACCGCTCCCGGCGGCCTCGACCCTGCCATCGTGACGATGCTCGCCGGCTACCGCATCCAGCTCAACACCATCTTCAGCACGGTCATCGGGTCCTCCGCGGTGGCCGTGCCACGGACCGATTCCTGTGGCACTGGAAATGGCCGCACCTGCGAGTCGCTCGTCGGCAACATCGTGACCGATGCCATGCGCACCACGTACGGGACCGACTTCGCCATCACCAACTCGGGCGGGTTGCGAGCGAACCTCACCTGCCCCACGATCGACAGCCCGACGGACTTCTGCCCCGCCTTCACCCCGCCACCTTTCCCCATCACGATCGGCCAGGTGTTCGGTGTGTTGCCCTTCGGTAACCTTTCGACCACCGTCACGCTCAACGGTGCCGAGGTCAAGACCATGCTCGAACGCGGCGTTTCGGCCATGCCGGCCGGCGATGGGCGATTCGCCCAGGTGTCGGGTCTGTGCTTCACCTACAACATTGAGGCCGCGGCCGGCAGCCGGGTGACATCGGTCATCCGTCAGTCCGCCAACGGGTCGTGCAGCGGTCCGGCCGTCGATCTCACCGCATCATCCGCGTACTCCGTCACGACGAACGACTTCATGGCCAACGGCGGCGACGGGTACCCCGTCGTCATCGCTCGATCGGTCACCCGCAACCCGCTCGACGCCGACACCACGACGTACGTCCAGGCGAACTCGCCACTCAGCCCGACCATCCAGGGCCGGGTGGTGTGCACCGATCCCAACCCGGGCGTTGGCAACAACTGCCCAGTCACGCTCCCCTGAGCCAGCGACGCCGCCACCGGCAGTGAAACCGTAGAAGCCGGTCGCCCCGCCTGTCCGTGGGGCGTCCCCGCCGCACCGCCGGCCGCGAACCGACCGCACGATGCCGAGACACCGTGCGGTCGGCCGGGCGGCCGTCGGACGGCACGACCGGCTAGGTTGCCGGGCATGACGCTTCCGCTATCTGGGATCAAGGTGCTCGAGATGTCCGAGCACGGGTTCGTGCCGTCGTGCTGCGCGGTGCTCGCCGATTGGGGCGCCGACGTGGTGAAGATCGAGCGGCTCGAAGGCGACCCCATGCGCCTGATCATCAAGAACAACCTGGTGCCGAGCGCCGACGGATTCGACTACCTGTTCGAGCTCGTCAACCGCAACAAGCGGGGCATCTCCCTCGACCTCGGCTCGGCCGAGGGGCGCGACATCTTCGAGCGGCTCGCGAAGTGGGCCGACGTATACGTCACCAACCAGCTCCCCCGGGTGCGGCGCAAGTTCCGCACCGAGCCCGAGGACCTGTTCGCCATCAACCCCAAGCTCGTGTTCGCCCGCGGCCACGGCCAGGGCCAGCGCGGCGACGACGCCGAGGCCGGCGGCTACGACTCGGTGTCGTTCTGGTCCCGGGGCGGGGTGGGCCACATGCTCACACCGCCGGGATCCGACACGCTGGTGATGCAGCGCCCCGCACAGGGCGACGTCCCGACCGGCATGTTCTTCGCCGGGGGCATCTGCGCCGCCCTGGTCCACGCCCAGAAGACTGGGCAGGGCGTACTGGTCGACACGTCGTTGATGAACGGTGCCATGTGGACGCTCGGGCCGGACATGGCCTACACGTCGATAGCCGGGGCCGAGGCGCCCCGCAACGCCGCTGGTCCGCCGCCCGAATCATCGCCGCTCATCGGCACATATAGGACGGCCGACAACCGGTTCATCATGATGGGCATGATAGGCGACGACCGTTACTGGGGCCCG
>CAYMJU010000181.1:0-5214 GCA_964390555.1 uncultured Acidimicrobiales bacterium
CCGGCCCGCCGCCCCGCCGCCCCGCCGCCCCGCCCCCCCGCCCCTCCCGGCCCCGCCCCTCGCCTCCATGAGGCCTCCCCATCAGCGAATAACGCGAATTCGCCCACCCCTGCGGTCGGCGGTTGCGCGCGATTCACGGAATTCGGAGGTCTCTGTGGCTCACAGAGAGTTGGAGGCGGCAGTGGCCGCCCTGTCCAGGCGTCAGTACGGCACGATCCATCGACGGCAGGCCATCGAGTGTGGTCTGTCCGAACGGATGATCGAACAGCGCATCGCGAAGGGAATCTGGATGATCGAGGCGCCGTCGGTCTACCGTCTGGCAGCTGTGGCGCCGACGTGGTGGACCGAGCTCGCAGTCGCCGGCTCGTCGACAGGTGGCGTGGCCAGCCATCTCACCGGGGCGCACCTGTGGGACATCGAGGGGTTCGGGCAAGGCCGCCCTCATATGACCGTGCCCGATTTCGATGTTCGCCGTCGCGGCGTCGTCGTGCATCGGACCGCTCGTTGGGATCTCGTCGATCCGTGCGAACGTCACGGCATCACCACGACCGGCATCGAGCGGACGGTGGTCGATCTGGCTCGCTACCTCCGGCCGGACCGCCTCTCGGCGGCGATCGATGACGTGCTGCGGCGCCGCCTCAGCACCCTCGATGACCTCGCGAGCTCGGCGGTCGAGCACTCCGAGCGCGGCCGCAAGGGAGTGCCTGTACTCCGAGCGTTGATCGAGGATCGACAGGACGAACACGGCGTTCCCCAGTCCGTGTTCAACCGTATGGTCGGCGATCTGCTCGTGAGGTACGGCCTGCCGCGCCCGGTGTTCGAGCACCAGATCTTCGCCAGCGATCGGTTCGTGGCCCGTGTTGACCTTGCCTACCCGGACCAGCGACTCGCCATCGAATGCCAGAGCCGGCGCTGGCACGACAACTCGGCATCGTTCGACACCGATCCCGCCCGCCGAGCCGAGATCACGCGACTCGGCTGGCGGGTGCTCGAGTTCACCTGGGCGCACTATCGCCACCACGACGTGTGGTTGGTCAACACGGTCATGGCCCACCTCGCGGCCGCCCCGCGCCCAGTCCCGGTCGCCTTCACCCGCGAATAACGCGCATTCAGCCACCCATGCGGTAGGCGAATTCGCGTTATTCGCCGGGGTGGGGGGTGTGGGTGTGGGGTTGGGGGGTCAGAGGGTGGCGAGGATGGCGCGCAGGGCGGGGACGGTGGTGCGGGGGTTGACGATGGCGAAGCGGAGGATGGGCTCGCCGTCGTGCGTCGACGGGGTGACGAACGCGACCTGGTCGCGGAGCATTCGCGCGCTCCAGTCGTCGTAGTCGGCTGCGGACCAGCCGACCCGGCGAAACGCCACCACGGACAGGTCGGGCTTGCGGATCAACTCGAACCGGTCGTCGGCGTCGATGACGTCGGCGATCTCGCGGGCGACAGCCAACGTGGTCTCGATGGCGTCTCGGTACGCGTCGGTGCCGTGGGTGGCGAGTGAGAACCAGAACGGCAGTCCGCGGGCTCGTCGACTGAGACCGAACGAGTAGTCCGACGGGTTCCAGTCGGGGCTCTCGTTCAGTACCTCGAGGTAGCCGGCGTGCTGGGTGTGGGCGTGGCGCGCGAATCCGGGGTTCCGGTACAGCAGCGCGCAGGCGTCGAAGGGCGCGAACAGCCACTTGTGGGGGTCGACGATGAACGAGTCGGCGTGCTCGATCCCCTGGAACAGGTGGCGAGCCGACGGTGCTGCCAACGCCGCGCCGCCATACGCGCCGTCGACGTGCATCCACAGGTCGTGGTCGTGACACACCTCGGCGATCTCGTCGAGCCGGTCGACGATACCCAGGTTGGTCGTACCGGCCGTCGACGAGATCGCGAACACGCCCGCCCGGACGTCGGAGGCAAGCTCCGACAGGGCACGGCGGAGTGCCGCCCCCGCCAGCCGACCATCGGAGCCGACATCGACGCCGATGACGTCGATGTCCATGACGCGAGCGGCTGACTCGACCGACGAGTGCGCCGACGCCGCGGTGAGGATCGACCACCGCTGCGGTCGGCCAGTGCGATGCTGCATCGCGCGGTCGCGGGCGGCGACCAAAGCGCTGAGATTCCCGATCGATCCGCCCTGCACGAAGGTGCCGCCAGCGGTGTCAGGGAGGCCTGCGAGCGAGGCGATCCAGGCGAGCGCCTGGTTCTCGGCGTACACCGCGCCGGCGCCCTCCATCCACGATCCTCCGTAGATCGACGACGCGCCGACCACCAGGTCGAAGAGCACCGAGGCCTCCGTCGGTGCGCCGGGGATGAACGCGAGATACGACGGGTGATCGATCGAGATCGTGGCCGGCGCCAGGTGGTCGGCGAAGATTCGCAGCGCTTCGGGGCCCCCGATCCCAGCGTGGGTGATCGTTTCGCCGGCGGCCGCCGTGAGCTCGGCGAACGTGCGGGGCCCGTCGAGCGGGGGCGGATCGAGCCGCACTCGATTAAGTGCGTAGCGGAATATGTCCTCCGCCAGCTCGTCGGTCAGGCGGTCGTATCGGTGCACGCTTCTCTCACTCCTCGGCGTCGAGCTCGGTGGCCGGCACGTCCTCGCCGTCGCCATCGTCGTCGCCGCCGCCGCCGGTCAGCAAGCTCGACCCGAAGGCCAGCGGAATCACGAACAAGGCGACGGCCAGCAACACGATGGCGTAGATGGAGAACGTTCGGGCTTGGTCCTTCGGTGGCTTCCCGGCCCGACCGATCGTCTGCCAGAGCGCGTCCATCGGGCGGTGGGCCGTGAGCCTGATGCGCCGGTGGGCGACCGCTGATCCCTTGACGATGCACCACGCTGCGAACAAGAACAGCAGGCACACCACGACGGCGGCGGTGATCCTGGCCGTCGTGCCTCCAAGGGCCGCGTTGATCCCGCTTTGCGCCAGCGGCAACAGCACGCCGCCCAGGACGAATGTGGGGAGCCCGATCGGATTCTTCTTGAGCCCTGGAAGCAGCCGCTCGGCGTCTCGCCGCGCTCGGGTGAGCAGAGCCCGGTGCTCATAGCCGGGCATGGCGTTGGCCTCGCGGCGGATGTACAGCCGTCGCATCGCCTCGATCGCTGAGTTGAGGTAGCTGCGAACGATGAACTTGATCACCAGCTGCACGAAGTACTGGACGATCGCTTTTAGCGGTCCGATCTTGCGCAGTGTCGGGCCGAACTTCGGCGGTCGGGCGCCGTTGCGATCGAGCACTTCGAGGGCTCGCACCGCCATGGTGTGCGCCTCGGCGAAGCGGTCGGGGTGACCGAGCGGCCGCTTGCCGGCCAGCTCGAGCACGATGTCGCGGTCGACGTTGTCGGTCGCGCCGAAGTCGTCGAGCACCTTGTCGGCGGCGGCGGTGTCGCTCTTCCGTAGGGCGTTGAAAGCCTCGAACGAGCCTTCGAGGTGGTCGAGCAGGAGGCCGTCGTCGGCCGTCGCGTCGGTGCCCGCCGTCGCATAGGTGTCCCTCATAGTCGTCTCTGGGGGCTGCGCGCCCCCAGACCCCATCGGCATCCGGGGAGCTGCGCTCCCTCGGCTGCACTCGGTCGCTGCGCTTCCCATGGCCGGCGAGTCTCGCGCGTGGAGGGATGACGCGTCTGGCATGTGCTCATTGGCGAATTGTCTTCGGCAAGGTGAACCTTGCCGGGCGTTCGTGCGACTGTGAGCGCGACATGCATGCCCGGCCCGAGTCCGCCCAATCCTTCGATGCCTTGTGCCGCCGGATGTATCCGCGTCTGGTCGGGCTGCTGACGCTTCACGTCGGCCGGGGTCATGACGGTCATCGTGGCCGACGAGCTCGGCGGCGAGGCCTCGTTGCTCCGAACCCTTCCGCCGGGCACAGAGCTGCTCGATGAGAGCTAGCCGCCGGACGTGAGGGTCTCGGCCTCGGCGCCGGGGGGCGCGTCGTCGTCGAGGTGGTCGAGGTAGCGGTCCGGCAACACGACTCGTTTGGGGCCGGCGGTGTGGCCCCGGCGGCTGCTGACGGAGCCGGGTGGGAACGGCTCGGACCGGTCGAACGAGGCGAGCCGATCGCGCAGCACCGCCGGGTCGTCGAGTTGGTTCAGCTCGCGCCGAACCACCGACCCGACCGAGAAGCCCTGGAGGTACCACCCGGTGTGCTTGCGAAAGTCGCGAACCCCGCGGTCGATGCCGTAGAGATCGACGAGCAGGTCGAGGTGCTCGATCATGGTGTCGGCGATCTCGCCGAACGTTGGCGGGTCCGGCGCTTCGCGGCCGTCGAACATGGCCGCCAGCTGGCCGAACAGCCAAGGCCGGCCCAGGCATCCGCGGCCGACCACGACCCCGTCGCAACCCGTGTCGCGCATCATCCGCAGGGCATCGCCCGGCTCCCAGATGTCGCCGTTGCCGAGCACCGGAATCGACCCGACCGCGGCCTTGAGCTCGCCGATGGCCTTCCAGTCGGCGTGGCCGCTGTAGAGCTGCTCGGCGGTTCGCGCGTGGAGGGCGATGGCGCGAGCACCACAGTCGGCGGCGATGCGCCCCGTTTCGAGGTAGGTGAGGTGGTCGTCGTTGGTCCCCAAGCGGAACTTGATCGTGACGGGAGTCTCGCCCGCGGCCCCCACCGCCCTTCCGACGATGCGGGCCAGCAGCCGGGGCTTGAGCGGCAGCGCCGCGCCCCCACCGTGGCGGGTGACCTTGGCCATGGGGCAGCCGAAGTTCATGTCGATGTGGTCCACCCGCTCCTCGCCGACGAGGAAGCGAACCGCCTCGGCGAGAGTGTCGGGGTTGGTGCCGTAGAGCTGGATGCTGCGAGGCGACTCGCCGGCACCGAACTCGGACAGCTCGAGCGTCCTGCCGTGCCGCTCCACCAGCGCCCGGGCGGTGACCATCTGGGCGACATAGAGCCCGGCACCGAATCGGCGGCACAGCGCGCGAAACGCCGAGTTCGTGACCCCGGCCATGGGGGCGAGCACGACGGGTGGCCACACCTCGATCGGCCCGATGCCGATCGGAGCGAACTCGCCGGGCCGAGCCGGCTTCACGCCGCGGTTGCGTTCGCTGACGTAGCGAGGATCCACCGGTCCAGTCAACCGTGATCAGCAGTCGAATCCCGCCTGGCGCAGCAACCGGACGGTGGTGGCGAGGGGGAGTCCGATCACGTTGCTGTACGAGCCGGAGATGTGCGAGACGAACGCCTCGGCTCGGTCCTGGATGCCGTAGGCGCCCGCCTTGTCGAGCGGCTCGCCGGTGG
>CAYMJU010000182.1:0-5792 GCA_964390555.1 uncultured Acidimicrobiales bacterium
GGTCCCAAGGGTTGGGCTGTTCGCCCATTAAAGCGGTACGCGAGCTGGGTTTAGAACGTCGTGAGACAGTTCGGTCCCTATCCTCCGCACCCGCAGGAGAATTGAGGAAGGCTATCCCTAGTACGAGAGGACCGGGATGGACGTAGCTCTCGTGTGCCAGTTGTCTCGCCAGAGGCATGGCTGGTTAGCGACCTACGGAAGAGATAACCGCTGAAAGCATCTAAGCGGGAAGCTCGTTCCAAGATGAGTTCTCCCACCGGGTTAACCGGGTAAGGCCCGTGGTAGATGACCACGTAGATAGGCCGGAAGTGGAAGCACGGTAACGTGTGGAGCTGACCGGTACTAATCGGCCGAGGGCTTGGATCTCAATCAATGACTGATCTGCTGCTCGTGTTCGCTATGGAGTTCTCGACGTGTCTTGTCGTTGACAACAGATTTCGGTGGCGATAGCGGCGGGGTCACACCCGTTCCCTTTCCGAACACGGAAGTTAAGCCCGCCAGCGCCGATGGTACTTGGGACGTAAGTCCCTGGGAGAGTAGGACGTCGCCGGATTTCGCATGCTGCAGGAGGCCTTCGGGCCTCCTGCGGCCGTTTTGGCGCTGTATGCTCGCCGGATGGCTCGAGATCCGGCTCCGCGTGGCGCGTCTGGAGGTCGACGCTCGGCGCCTCTCGGCTCGGTGGCCCGTCGCGGTGCCCGGGTGGTGTCCTCGGAGCGGGTGCCGGCTGGTGAGGACGGGCGCCCTCGCCGTCCCGGTCGCAGCGGTCCGGTGGCGTCGCGTGGCCGCGGGAGCGATTCCTCCGCTGATCGGGGCGGCCGTGGACGACCCGAGCCCGGCCGTGCTGGTCCGGCACGCCGAGAAGACGGACCTGGGCGTTCGGGCGGTCCGAGCGGCGCTGGTGCTGGCGCGGGTCCGCGCCGCGCCGCGACGTCAGGCTCGGCACCTCGACGCAGGCCAGATGCACGTCCCTCCGACGGGCGCTCGTCGGACGTTCGCGGCGCCGAACGAGGTCGGCCGGGTCCCTCTCGCCAAGCGGGTTCCTCTGATCAGCGCCGGCCCGGGTCCGATCGTGTGGTCGGTCCGGGCGATCGGAACCGCGAGGCCGGCCCGGTTGAGCGTCGAGCGGAGTCGGTTCGGCGGTCCTACCCGCCCAAACCCGCTGACACGCGGGTCGCGCCTGAGCCGGCCGAAGTTGGCCGCCCCCGGCCGCGCCCGACCGATAAGGAACGGATCGTTCGCTCAGGGCGGCCTGGTCCACCTCCTCGACCTGCGCCCGAAACCAATGTGCCCCGGAGTCGTCAGACAAACCGGCGGCCCGCGAGTCGAACGCGCCTGGTCAACGTGTCGGCGTTGGACGGCTTTCGTCGCGCCCTCGGGGACTCGCGGGGATCTCGCGCTACGGCGACGCTCGACGAGGCCGCCCGGGCATTCTCGGCCGAGCGATATCGCGATGCGAGGCGCCTGTTGACGCCGCTCGCCGAACTGGCGCCGGAGGTGGCCGAGGTACGTGAGCTCCTCGGCTTGTGCCTGTATCGAGCGGGGCAGTGGAAGCCCGCGATCGTGCATCTCGAGGCTTTCCGCGAGATCACCGCGACGACCGAGCAGAACCCGGTCCTGGCCGACTGTTACCGGGCATTGAAGGACTGGGACCAGGTCGAGGAGCTGTGGGAGGAGCTTCGACTCGTGTCGCCCAGCGCGGCGCTGGTCGACGAGGGCCGGATCGTCGCGGCGGGGGCGCGGGCCGATCGGGGCGACCTGGTCGGAGCGGTTCGCGAACTCGAGAAAGGGTGGCGAATCCCGAAGCGGGCCAAGGACCACCATCTTCGTCGCGGCTATGCCCTCGCCGACCTCTACGAGCGGACCGGCACCACCGCCCGGGCGCGGGAGCTGTTCGGATGGGTGGCTCGGACCGATGCCGATTTCGCCGATGTGGCGCTGCGACTCGCATCACTCGGGTAGCCCGCCAACCGGCGAGCCTCTCCAGTGTGACAAGCAAGCGAGCGAGAACGATCGCACGCTGCGCCTTCAGCTCCCGGCGCGGGACATCATGAGTGTCACACCGGGTCAGTAAGGTCACCGAGGACGCTGCGTCTTTGGTGTGCCGCTTCGATGGGCCGGCCACAGGTGAGCGTCGATCCCAGCACCGGTGACCGGCTGCTCGCCCGAATGTCGGGCCAATCGTCGTCGTTCCCTTGCGGAGGCAATCCTCATGAACCTGGTCCTTCTCGTTGGCCGCGCATCGACCGCGGCCGTAACCCGAACGCTCCCGTCCGGTGACACGCTGGCCGAGATCCAGCTGACCATCCCGAGACGCGACGGCCCGGCCGACTCGGTGCCCGTGGTCGTGTTCTCGCCCCGCCTCGCCGTCACCCGGATCGGACCGGGAACCGAGGTCGTGGTGCGCGGCCGGGTCCGGCGCCGCTTCTTTCAAGCGGGCGGGGCACTCGCGTCGCGAACCGAGGTCGTGGCCGATGACATCGCGCCGACGTCGGAGCGCCGTCGAGCCGAGCGGGTGACCGCCAGCGCCCTCGGCGAGATCCAGGCCGTGGCGATTCGATCGTGAAGCGTCAGTGGAGCTGGCCGCTGTGTGCCAGGGCCAGGCGGACCAGGCGGTCGTGCCCGGTCGTCATCTCGTTCCGAACCGCCCTGGTGGCCGCCTCCTCGGGCGTCACCCAGGCGACATCCAAGAAGTCGCTCGCTGGGAGGCATGCGCCGGCGACCGGAACCACATAGGCCAGGCTGACCGCATGCTGACGAGGATCGTGAAAGCCGCTCACATCAGCATCCGGGAAGTATTCGATCACCGTGAACGGGGTCGGCGACACCGGGAGTTGCGGCGCGCTCGCCGGGCCCAGGTCCTTGGTGAGGTGTCGCATCAGTGCGTCGCGGATCGTCTCGCCGTACATCACACGCCCGCTCACGACGGCTCGGCTCAGGGTGCCGTCGGCGAGCATTCGCATGAGTAGGCCGACCAGTGTCACCCGCCCGAGGCGATCCAACCGAACTGGAACCGCATCGACGTACACGATCGGCATCCGGCTACGAACGACGGAGAGATCGTCAGGCGAGAGCCAACTGGTGATCGTGTCGGGGTCGGTCGCGCTCATCTGTGGTTCCCAGTGTGACAGACCGTCGGTGGGCGTTGGCGGACCCTGTACCATCGCGAGCGATCTGACGGAGGTAGCTGATGATCGTCCAACACGTTGGCATCGTTGTTCGTGACGCCGAGGAGTCGCGGCTCTTCTACACCGAAGGTTTCGACCTCGTTGAGCTGCCGCGGCCCGATGTCGGGATCCCCGGTCACTGGTTGGCCGACCGAAACGGCGTCCAGGTCCACCTGATCGAGTTCGCCGATGGTCAGGTGTTCCCACCGGGCGTACACGTGGCCTTCGAGACGGCAGATCTCGACGCCGATTTGGCGCGACTCGCGGCTCTGGGTGTCGAGACCGACAACGTGGTCGACATGATCGGGCGTCGCCAGGCATTCATACGCGATCCGTCGGGCAACACGCTCGAACTGAACGAGGTGACAGCATGATCATCATTGAAGACCGGCGCCCGTTCTACGGCAGCTCGAGGTTCGCATGCGCCTCCTCGGCCACCGCGATGGCTGCATCGGTCGTGGGCGCCTCGACGAGAAGGGCGGGGTCCGTCGGTGCGCCCAACTGGACGAGGACGGTTGCTCCGAACGGTAGGTCACCGGTCTCGTACGGCTCGGCGCAGATGGCCGGCTTCGCGGCGATCCGGCATCGTGTGTAGGGGATCGCCCGGGTCGTCGTGATCTCGTCGTCGAATACCCAGATCTGCTCGAGCTCGACATAGGACAGCACGCCGATCTCCAGTCGAACGGCGATCTCGAAGGACACTGAGTCGTAGTAGATGCAGTTCGATCCGAAACTCCCGAGAGTGGTGTAGTCGGGCGGCAGCGATGGGGTCCGTCCGGTGAGAGCTTCGACGCGGGTCGCTGACACCAGCGAACACAGTTCCTGTTCGGGAAGGCGGGTCAACTCGGTCAGCGGTGACTCTGTGGCCGTGGTCGGCGTCGACAGCTCGGCGTTCTCCAGCGATCCGGTGTTGGCCGTCGGTTGGTCGCCCGAGGAGCTGTCGTCGCCGGCGGCCTGGCAGGCGCACGACGTGACCGCGAGGAGCACGACGAGGGCACGCACACCAACGAGCATGCAGTCCCATCGGCGGGCGACGTAGCTCTTGTAGCGGGTAGCGGGAATGAGCGGGTCACGAAACGGGTTCTGCCGGTCATGATGTCGACGCGATCCCTCCGCAATCCAGTCGTCGTGCTGGCCGGCCTAGCCTTTGCTGCTGTCTTGGCCTGGCTGGCCTTCGGCTACTTCGGCGTGCAGACGCTGTTCACCGACGACAAGGTCGACGAGGCGATGCCCGAGTTCGCGAGCGGCGCTGGAGCCGCAGGCGTTGACGCCGAGCCATCGGCCGACGGCGCGGGCGAGGTGCCGGATCCAGCCGTCGACGAGGCCGCCGCGGACCCGTTCGCCGACGGATCACCGGTCGTCGCCACCACCGCTTCCGGAGTTTTCGTCGACCGGAGCCATCCCACGTCGGGCGACGCCTTGGTCCTGAGCGACGGTACCGACCAGCGCTTCTTGCGGTTCGAGAACTTCGAGACCGACAACGGACCCGATCTGAACGTCTACCTGTCTACGGCTCCGGCCGACGCGTCCGCTGACGAGTTCGACGACGATTTCATCGACCTCGGCGCTCTATCGGGAAACATCGGCGACCAGAACTACGAACTCCCACCCGACGTCGACCTGACCCGCTACCGCACAGTCGTGATCTGGTGCGTGCGCTTCGGCGTGGCTTTCGGCGCCGCCGACTTGGCCTGAGCCGACTCTCCACCCGAAACACCGTCCGCTGCGCGAGGCTCGCGTGATGAGCGAAGCGAAGCGACCGAATGCAGGTGGGGAGCGGATGCTCCCGGATGCCGAAGGGCTCCGGAGGCACGGCCTCGGGCGACAACGATGACCGCGCTGCCGTCGGCCATCGAGCTGGCTGCCACAACGAGCGATGCGCTGTCGCGCCTGGGCCTCGATCCTCGCATGATCGACGCCGACGGTCCGGTGGGCGTGCGCTCGCCGATCAACGGAGCCCCGCTCGGGTGCCTGGGGTCCGGTCCGGGCGTCGATGAGGCGGTGGCCGCCGCCCGGCACTGCTTCGACGAGTGGCGCGAGACACCGGCGCCTCGCCGAGGCGAGCTGGTTCGAGTGCTGGGCGCTTTGTTGCGCCGGCACCGCGAGGACCTCGGCGAGCTGGTCTCGATCGAGGCTGGCAAGATTCGTAGCGAGGGCCTCGGCGAGGTACAGGAGATGATCGACGTGTGCGACTTCGCCGTCGGCCTGTCCCGCCAGCTCTACGGCCGCACGATCGCGTCGGAACGCCCGGGCCACCGGATGAGCGAGACTTGGCACCCGCTCGGCGTCGTCGGCGTCATCACCGCGTTCAATTTCCCGGTGGCCGTGTGGGCGTGGAATGCCGCGGTGGCGTTGGTGTGTGGTGACCCGGTCGTATGGAAGCCGTCGGAGAAGGCGCCGCTCACGGCCTTTGCGACCCAACACCTGATTCAGACCGCGATCGCCGAGGTCGGCGCTCCCCCGGGTATCGCCTCACTGGTGCTGGGTGGCCGAGAAGTTGGCGCGCGCTTGGTCGATCATCCCGACGTGGCGCTGGTTTCGGCCACCGGCTCGACGAACATGGGGCGCCAGGTTTCGGCACGGGTCGCCTCACGCTTCGGTCGCAGCTTGCTCGAGCTCGGCGGCAAC